>CAVJLN010000003.1:0-86737 GCA_963650485.1 Bacteroidaceae bacterium | reverse complement strand
GCGCCTTTGGCTTGCTTTCACTAAGTGCTCTGCACAAAACAGCCGCACGTCTTCCGACTTACGGCTGCTTTCTTTCTATTATTATATTTTCTCTTCTACACCCGGTCAGATGGCACGTTGGAAAATCTCCCTTTCGGAGTATTTTCTGTACCTTTATACTGTGAAGCTGTTCCTGCATTCTGCTGTGCATCTCCATGCTGTGTGTTCTGCACTGTTTCCTCAGAATGCTCCTGTGCTGAGGCAGCCTGCTTCGGTATCACGTCCTCATCCGGCTTCTGTATCTCCTCAGGCTTCTGCATCATTTCCTGTGGCTGCACCGGCGGCTCTGCCGGTTCTGCTGCAGGCTCTGTCTCTGCTTCTGTGGTGGATTCCGCGGTCTGGTTCTGCTCCTTCTTCTCCTCCGGATCCGGAAGTCCCTTCTCTTCACGGTAAATCTTCATAAATTCCTTACCGCTGATGGTTTCCTTCTCGATCAGATGCGCTGCCAGTTTATCCATTAGTTCGCGGTTTCCGGCAAGCATTTCCTTCGCTTCCTCATAGCACTGCTTTAGCAGATTCATGACCTCGGTATCGACATCGGCTGCGGTACGGTCACTGCAGGTCAGTCTTGCTCCGCCACCCAGATACTCGCTTTCCACAGTTGCAAGTCCCATCAAACCGAACCGGTCGCTCATACCGAAACGGGTAATCATATTGGTTGCAATATTCGTTGCCTGTTCAATATCGTTCGCTGCGCCCGTTGTAACATTGCCAAAGACCAGTTCTTCCGCCGCACGTCCTCCAAGAAGACTTACCAGACGGTCATGAAGTTCTTCCTTCGTCTGCAGATACTTCTCTTCCTCCGGCACATGCATGACATAGCCAAGTGCTCCCATCGTTCTTGGAACAATCGTAATTTTCTGTACCGGTTCGGAATTCTTCTGTAATGCACTGATCAGTGCGTGACCGACCTCATGGTAAGAAACGATCTTACGCTCTTCCTTGCTCATGATACGGTCTTTCTTTTCCTTACCGACAAGCACCTGTTCTACGGCTGCAAACAGATCCTTCTGGGAAACATATTCCCTGCCGTGCTGCACCGCCATAATGGCAGCTTCATTAATCATATTGGCAAGATCCGCGCCAACCGCACCGCTTGTAGCCAGCGCAATCGCATCCAGATCCACACTCTCGTCCAGATGTACATCCTTCGCATGAACCTTCAGGATCTCCACACGTCCTTTTAAGTCCGGCTTATCTACGATAATTCTTCGGTCAAAACGTCCCGGACGGAGAAGCGCCTTATCCAGAATCTCCGGTCGGTTCGTAGCACCCAGTACCAGAATACCCTTTGACGTATCAAAGCCATCCATCTCAGACAACAGCTGGTTCAATGTCTGCTCACGCTCCTCATTGCCTCCGCCATATTTACTGTCACGGCTTCGTCCAATGGCATCAATTTCATCGATAAAAATAATACACGGTGCATTCTTGGTCGCTTCCTTAAACAGATCTCTTACACGGGAAGCTCCGACACCTACATACAATTCAATAAAGTCTGACCCGGAAAGTGAGAAGAACGGTACCTTGGCTTCTCCGGCTACTGCCTTGGCCAGCAGGGTTTTACCGGTTCCGGGAGGTCCGACAAGCAGTGCTCCCTTGGGAAGCTTTGCTCCGATTGATGCATATTTCATCGGATTATGCAGGAAATCCACGACCTCCTGCAGGGATTCCTTCGCTTCATCCTCACCGGCAACATCCTTAAAGGTAATCCCGGTTTCCTTCTGCACATAAACCTTCGCATTACTCTTTCCAACTCCCATGGGGCCGCCGCCCTTGCTCATCTTACGGAACAGAAAACTCAGCAATACCCACATCAGTAGGAATGGAAATACATAGGTGAGCAGAAATGCCAGAATTGTGCTCGTACCGTCTGCTACCCTGCCCTTCACTTCCACATCACTGTGTTCCAAGAGACGGTTCGTCAGAGTATCATTGTCCTCGATCTTACCGGTATAGAAGGTTACGCTGGAACTCATTCCATACAGATTCATCAATGGATTCTGCTGACTCTCCTCGACCTTCGGCTGAATATAAATCCGGTCGGAGTCAATCGTAACCGATGCCACCTTATTCTCGTCAAGCATCTGAATGAATTCATTATAACTGATCTCCCGTTCGGAAGATCCGGTCATAAAATTCATAAAGGCACTGACCAGCAGCAAAGAAATCAACGCCGCAATCACAAACATGATAATATTCTGTTTCTTGGGGTTCTTGGAAGAACCTCCTCCGTTTCCCTTATCACCGGAGGAATTATCTCCTCCACCCAGTCCACCATCAAACTGATTCAAATTTTGATCGTTCATTTAAAATCCTCTTTCTTTACGGGGCTCGCTTGTTAAATCCACCCCTAATTTCTTGAATGTCTTAATATCCACATTGGAAAGCATCACCGAGGTATGCACCTGACATCCTTTGAGTCTGGGAAGCTGCTCTAACGCTTTCTTCGCATTCTCATCGGTAAGTGCGGAAATACTTAATGCAATCAGCACCTCATCTGTATGCAGACGCGGATTCTTTCCACCTAAATATTTCGTTTTCAACACCTGAATCGGCTCGATTGCCTGCGGAGAGATCAGATGCGTGTCGTGATCCACACCGCCTAATGCCTTTAATGCATTCAGCAGTAATGCCGCTGATGCGCCGAGCAGATCGGAAGTTTTTGACGTAATAATCGTACCATCCTGCAGCTCAATTGCTGCGGTCGGAACACCGAGCTGTTCTGTACGCTGATTGGCTGCTACGGTCACTTTACGGTCGTCGGTCGTAATCCTGGCCTGCTTCATCAGCAGTTCAATCTTATATACTTCGTTTTCGCTCCCCTTATCGTTTACCACGTTATTAAGAGCGGTATAGTAACGGCGGATAATCTCCATATTGGAGGCTTCACAGCAGGCTTCATCATCAATGATACAGTTTCCTGCCATGTTCACACCCATATCGGTAGGAGACTTGTAAATACACTCTCCGTAGATTCCTTCAAAAATAGCGCTTAACACCGGAAAGATTTCAATGTCACGGTTGTAGTTGACCGTTGTCACACCATAAGCTTCCAGATGGAACGGGTCAATCATGTTCACGTCATTTAAATCTGCCGTTGCTGCTTCATAGGCAAGGTTAATCGGATGCTTCAACGGAATGTTCCAGATCGGGAAAGTCTCGTACTTCGCATAGCCAGACTTAATACCACGCTTATTATCATGGTATAACTGGGAAAGGCAGGTCGCCATCTTACCGCTTCCCGGTCCGGGTGCTGTTACTACTACAAGCGGACGGGTGGTTTCAATATATTCATTCTTATCAAAGCCCTCATCACTGACAATCTTCGTGATATTGGAAGGATAACCTTCAATAATGTAATGAAGATAAACCTTCACACCCTTCTTCTCAAGCTTCGTCTTAAATGCATCTGCTGCTGCCTGACCGGTATAATGGGTCAGTACAACACTCCCCACATACAGTCCTCTGCTTTCAAACTCCTTCATCAGACGCTGTACGTCAACATCATAAGTGATTCCAAGATCACCACGTACTTTATTTTTCTCAATATCGGCTGCATTTATCACAATGACGATCTCCGCACGATCTGCCAGCTTCATCAGCATACGCAGCTTGCTGTCCGGTTCAAAACCCGGAAGCACTCTGGATGCGTGATAATCATCGAATAATTTTCCGCCAAATTCCAGATACAGCTTATCACCAAATTTATTAATGCGCTCTTCAATATGCTCGGACTGCATTTTCAGATATTTCTCATTATCAAAACCCACTCTCATAATTGTTTTCCATTCTCCTCTGTTAAACCCTCATCCAGTCTGCTGCAGTTGCACTGACGGCAGTCTGTCTATATTTTTTTATTCTAGCACAGCCTTTTCGATTATTCCATAAAAAGAAATAAATGAACTATGAAAATTTTATGAAATTTACTTGTCTATTCTGAATAGTTGCATTTACTTTTAATTCAAAAGCTGCACATCACATTGTGATGTGCAGCTTCCATTCTTACCCTGTTAATTGTTTCGGATTCATAGCTATTCTGAATAATTACCTACATTCGTAACTATTCAGAATAGTTACCTACATTCTTGCATTCTGTACATTTTCGCGAAACCAGTCATAAGCAAGCTGTACACCTTCACGCAGCTCAACCTTATGTGTCCAGCCAAGTCCATGAAGCTTATCCACGTTGGTAAGCTTTCTCGGTGTGCCGTCCGGCATATCCCTGTTCCATACGATCTCACCCTCGTATCCGACAACCTCCTTAACGGTTTCTGCAAGTTCTTTAATGGTTACTTCCTTGCCGGTTCCGATGTTCACATGCTGTTCTCCGCTGTAATTCTCAAGCAGGAAAACACAGGCATCTGCCATATCATCCACATACAGGAACTCACGAAGCGGTGTTCCGGTTCCCCAAAGCTCTACAGAAGGAGACTTGTTTTCCTTTGCCTCATGGAACTTCCGGATCATGGCAGGCATTACATGGGATCCCTGTAAGTCATAATTGTCATGCGGTCCATAAAGATTGGTCGGCATACAACTGATAAAGTCATCTCCATACTGCCTCTTATAAAACTTACACATTTCAAGACCTGCAATCTTGGCGATAGCATACGCCTCATTCGTGGTTTCCAAAGGACCGGTAAGCAGTGCATCCTCCGGAATCGGCTGCGGCGCCATCTTCGGATAAATGCAGGTGCTTCCCAGGAATAACAGCTTCTTCACCTTATATCTGTGGCAGCACTCGATCACATTACACTGAATCTGCATATTCTCGTATGCGAACTCGGCAGGCGTGGTATTGTTTGCATTGATTCCACCAACCTTGGCTGCTGCCAGGACAACCACATCCGGCCTTTCTTCTTCGAAGAAATCACGTACCTGCTGCTGATTGGTCAGATCCAGCTCTCTGTGTGTTCTTCCAATAATATTGGTGTAGCCCTTGGATTCGAGGTTACGCACGATTGCGCTTCCAACCAGTCCCCGATGTCCGGCCACATAAATCTTATCTGTTTTTTCCATCATCTGATAATCCCTCCTGAATGGTTTCTCCTATAAATATATTTTCCTTCTGCCAGGGTGCGGCAGGAAAAGCATCATATCCGGTACGTTCACCCTCCTTCGGATAATAAAAGGTGTAACCGTGCATATCATAAGCAATCGTGTCAAAATGCTCATAGTCCTTCTGCTTCACAAAATACTCCGGTGTAAAGCTGCGGACATTCTCTATTCCAAAAGCACCTGCTTTATAAATTCCAAGTAAAATCAGGAGAACGAAAGCAATCCTTCCCCGGTCAAGCCTCTGAATCCATGTCACATAAACATATCCCCAGTCCAGTACAGCTGTAAGCCACAGAAATACGCAGCCATAACGGACAAGCGGTGAAGTGGCCATCCAGAATACAAAACAGGCATTCACAACACTAATGGAAAACAATATGGGAAGCCGGTCTTTTTTCTTCCGGATCAGTGTTACAAACATGATACCAATCAGTAGAACAAGTCCGCTTACTGCCAGCAGGAAAAATCCCTGATCCGTCTGGGAAAGCGACCGGAACCAGTCCGGAAACCACTCTGTAATTCCCTCTTCGTAACGGGTCACATCACTGTACCCTCTTCCCCATACCTTGATTTCGCGGGCATCGTATTCTGCCGCGCCCTTTGGAATTTTGTAAGGCAGGTTAAAGAGGTCAATTGAGGTAAACGGGTAAACCAGCCATCCGGAAAGCAGTACATTCCGGATAAAATACGGAAGTGCGGTAAGGAATCCGGCCAACAGAAAGCAGCCCGTTTCCTTCCACCTTTTCTGCCGAATCATCTGTATCGCCGGATGCAATACCAGCAACAGAATCACAGCTCCCGAAAGCTTCATTGTCAGAATAGTCACGCCTAATACGCAAAGCATGGCGTAGGGAAAGTAATCCGTGACACCATCCTCCACTAGGGTCAGCCACCGGATCACCATATAAAATACCAGCAATACCATAAAATAATCGGATGCCGGTGAAATCATTTCATCAAAAATATTTAACAGGTAGTACGCCGCCATCACACGCGCAAAGTCCGACAGCCAAAAGCTCCTGCGTCCCTTCTCCCAGAATCTGCTCACACATACCACGGAAAGAAGCCATGCCAGAAATCCTGCTCCACAGTGAAAGGACTGGCCTCCCAGAAAATGGAAGCTATACAATGCAGACCAAGGAAATGCGGCGCTGTTGTAAGCCAGCCGGCTATGTAAGTTTCCAAGTCCCCGGATTACTCCGTATTCTTCAACCCACCGGATGCTCTGCGCATGATACAGCCCGGTATCATAATGCTCGATTCCACGGGATGTTCCATAAGCATACAACAGAAAGAGCAACGCATAAACCATTGCTCTTCCGATATTCTGCTGATTCCATAAACGCTTCAGTTCTTCTGCAAGTCTGTCCCGGTAAAAAAGTGCACCGGCTGCTGCAAGGATGAGCAGCAGCACATTCGCAAGAAGTCCTACTTTGTAGAAGATACTGAACATCTGGGCATAGAACACCGTAAATACCACACCGGCATAAACGCAGCCGGTCCATGTCCGATGCGGTTTCTCACGAAGCTCTCTCTCCTGCTTTCTCCGGAATCCGGTCAGTAATTCGTAACAGCTGAATCCCGATAAATAGCAGGTAATCAACATATAAAGAAAAATACCAGTTACGGAAACCATCAGCGATTCTTATATTCCTCGCAGCTCATTCCTGCGAGCTCTTTCATATCTGCATCCATCATCATGGCAACCAGACCCTTGAAGTCTACATCTCTCTTCCAGCCAAGTGTCTTCTCAGCCTTCGTACAGTCACCCCAGAGAAATTCCACTTCTGCGGGACGATAGAATTCCGGATTCACATCTACAAGAAGTCTGCCTGTTGCAGCATCATATCCCTTCTCGTCTACTCCGGTTCCTTCCCAGCGGATGGCGATTCCAAGCTGTTTGAAGGATTCCTCTACGAACTCACGGACGGTATGGGTTTCATTGGTGGCAAGCACGAAATCATCCGGCTTGTCCTGCTGAAGCATCATCCACATACCCTTTACATAGTCGCCTGCAAATCCCCAGTCACGCTTGGCATTCATGTTTCCAAGACTTAACTTTTCCTGCCTGCCTGCCATAATGTTTGCAATGGCAAGGGTAATCTTACGTGTTACAAAATTCTCTCCACGTCTCGGTGATTCATGGTTAAAGAGAATACCGTTGCATGCAAACATGTTATAGGATTCTCTGTAGTTTACGGTGATCCAGTAGGAGTAAAGCTTGGCAACTCCGTACGGACTCTTCGGATAAAACGGTGTCTTCTCGCTCTGCGGTGCTGTTTCCGGGATTCCTCCAAACAGCTCAGAGGTGGAAGCCTGATAATATCTGCAATTACCTCCGTTGACACGAATTGCTTCGAGAAGCTTTAGGGTGCTTACGCCGGTTGCTTCCGCAGTATATTCGGGAACCTCAAAGGATACGCCGACATGGGACTGCGCAGCCAGGTTATAAACCTCATCCGGACGGATCTCAGCGATCAGTCTCATCAGATTGCTGGAATCGGTGGTATCTGCATAGTGTAAGAAAAACTTCACTTTATTGTATTCGGAATTGAGAATGTGCTCGATACGTGCTGTATTGGAAATACTATGTCTGCGTACCAGACCGTGAACCTCATATCCCTTCTCTAACAGGAACTCCGCAAGATAAGAGCCATCCTGTCCTGTAATACCTGTAATTAATGCTATCTTCTGCATAGAATTCTCCTTTACCTTATTTGATATGCTGCTTTAATTAAGCACTATTTTTAATAATGCTCTCTCTTAAGAGAAAAATTGCATATTACACATTCCAATTGCAATCACAATTCCCAGAATGGCACCCATCAGTACTTGTAGCGGTGTATGCCCCACGAATTCCTTAAGTGCCTTCTCTGCATCGATATCCTTGCCCATCTGGGTAAAAATCTCCAGCATTTCATTCAGTACCTTGCCCTGCTTACCGGTCTCCTGACGCACCCCCATCGCATCATACATCACCACGATCGCGAAGATCGCGGCCAGCGCAAATTCAAAGCTTCCTCCGCCATAGCGGAGCGCGGTAGCCGTTGCAAGTGCACAAACCGTTGCCGAATGGGAGCTTGGCATTCCACCACCCCCTACCAGCCGCTCTGCAACGAACTGTTTGTTCACGATAATATGAATAATCGTCTTTAAAACCTGTGCAACAAACCAGCCGGTGACTGCTGACATGAAAATACTGTTATGTGCTAAGTCTGTTAAAAATGTCATCCTATTTCATTCCTTTAATGTAACTTTCAATTGCATCGTGCCAATCTGCAAACTGGTAATCCGAGGTAAGCTTTAACATATAGTTCTCCAGAATGGAATAGGAAGGACGCGGTGCCTTCGCTGCAAATTCTTCACTGGTAATATGGTTTACCTTCGTATTCTTTCCCGCAAGACGGAAGATCTCTTCCGCAAAGTCTGCCCAGGAGCAGCTTCCTTCACAGGTTGCATGGAACAATCCGTAATTCTCGGTAAAGAGCAAATGTGCAATCGCCCCTGCAAGCTCCTTCGTACTGGTGGGACTTCCTACCTGATCCTTTACGACACTGACCTGATCATTGGTCTGCGCAAGGCGCAGCATCGTCTTCACGAAATTCTTACCATCGCCATAGAGCCATGCGGTACGGAAGATAAAGAAGCGGTCCGCAAACTGCTTCACCATATTCTCTCCCTGCAGCTTCGTTTTCCCATACATGCCCTGCGGATCCGGAGTATCAAATTCGATATAAGGACGGTCTGACTTTCCGTTAAATACATAGTCCGTAGAGATATGAACCATTCTGGCGCCGGTCTCCGTTGCTGCGATACTTAAGTTACGGGGGCCGATGGCATTAATACGATAAGCATTGTCCACATCCGTTTCGCAGGCATCGACTGCGGTATGTGCGGCACAGTTGATAATCGCATAGGGCTTTACCTCACGTGCCAGCTTTAACACATCATCAATATTCGTAATATCCAGCTCGTTTACATCCGTATTCACAAACTCCAGCTCCGGATTTCCTGCGAGCTCCAAATTAATGGCCCGTCCCAGCTGACCATTGCATCCTGTTACAATTATTTTTTTCATTACAAGCCTCCATGACAAACTCTTTTATTATTTTACCCTTTTCTTCCCATTTTCACAAGCACATTTCCAATTTAATAAAATTTGTAACAATTCAGAGCCATGCAAATTATGGCAATATGGACGATGAATGCTTGCATTCAAGCGGACATATGCCATGATTTATATGGCGAAGTAACCACATGAGATAAACTACGTTGCGTTAGCAACGGCCTTTAGATAATGCCCCCAATTTTGTTATAAATTAATGACTCCCAAAATTTTGTTAGTGACTGCATACTTTTCCTATGTTATAATATGCTTCGTGAGTTTAAAGCCCACATAATTACAGAAAGTGAGGAAAATGAAATGAAATACTTAAAGGCGTTATCTATAGTTGCTTTATCAGCAGCTTTCATATTAACTGGCTGCGGCAAAGAAACAGAAGAAGTTCAGCCTGTTGTTGAACCGATCATTCAATCCCAGCCGACTGCGGAGGAAACCGTACAGGAAGAACCCCAGGAAGAAGAAGCCTCTACAGAGGATGTTCCCCCTGAGGAAGGCATGGTTCGCAGTCCACTTACCAATGAATGGATCAGCGGTGATCTCGAAAATGCAAGACCCATTGCAGTTATGTCTCCGAATGATTCCGGTGCATTACCGCATTACAATCTTTCCAAGGCAGATATTCTTTACGAATGTCCTGTAGAGGGCGGCATTACAAGAAGTATGGCTGTTATCAAGGACTGGGAAGGCTTAGACCGGATCGGTAATGTCCGCAGCTGCCGTGACTACTTCGTATACTGGGCTTTAGAAGCAGATTCCATTTATGTCCATTTCGGCGGTCCTTTCTATATCAGTGACATTATTGAACGTGAAGGTACTGATAACATTACCGGATGTAACTACGGCGAAACCCATCACGATGGATTATATGCCAATGCATTTTTCCGTTCTACCGATCGTAAAGCTCCTCAGAATGCCTATGCCAGTGCAGATGGTATTAATGAAGCAATCAGCAGCCTTGGCTATTCCAAAACTTATCGTGACGAGTATTATCAGGGTGCACATTATAAGTTTGCCGCTTCTGATTCACCGAACACTCTGGAATCCTACAGTGATGCCATCGATGCAAAGGAAATTGATTTAACACCGGCTTACCCGATCACCAAGACCTCCTTCAGCTACAATGCTGACGATGGCTTATATTACCGCAGTATGTACGGTAATGCTGACGTAGACGGTGCTACCAACGAACAGCTTTCCTTCAAAAATATCATTATCCAGAGCACTTATTATGAAGTACGTGATGCGAAGGGCTATCTGGCATTCCAGGTTCATGACACTACCAGGGATGGTTACTACATCACCAACGGCAAGGCCATCCATGTGAACTGGAAAAAGACCGCTGATTACGAACCGACCAAATACTATGATGACAACGGCAACGAGGTCGAATTCAACACCGGTAAAACCATGGTATGTATCATTAAGGACGGAGACAGCTTCTTAGCTGACGGTGTTTCCATCAACTGATACCGTGTCATATATTACCAATGCTCTTAGAATACAAAAGACAGGATTGTATATGCTTTCCTGTCTTTTTATTTTAGGAAAATTGTGCTAAACTGTAGCTAATGAGAACGAAGGGGAGGGTTTTACGTGAATAAATTCAAGCAATTATCCTTATTTACATTATTCGCGATGCTGATTGCTTCCGGTTGCAGCGCATGCGGCAAAGCAAATAATGATACCACGCCTTCCGTGGATGTGATTACAACCATACCGGAAAATACCGGCGATTCATCCGATGCTTCCTCCGGCAGTGATTCTGTGACCGACGTAGCAGAGTCTGCAGACACTCCTACCCATGAGGGAATGGTACGAAGCCGGCTGACAAACGAATGGGTAGACCCTTCGGTTGCGTCTACCAGACCGATTGCTGTCATGATTCCGAACTCTAAAACAGCAAGCCAGTACGGCATCTCACAGGCAGATGTTCTATATGAATGTAATGTAGAGGCCGGCATGACACGTCTGATGGCGATTTTTGATGACTGGAGCAGCTTTGAAAAGCTTGGAAATATCCGAAGCTGCCGTGATTATTTTGCTTACTGGGCATTTGAATGGGATGCCGTGATTGTTCATTACGGTGGTCCGTTCTATATGGATGAGGTGATAGGACGAAACGACACCCAGCATATTGACTGTATTGATTATAGCAGTGCTTATTACCGTGATGTTGCGAAAAACGACTACGACAATGCCTTTACCAGCACGAAGCTTCTCGAAAAAGCCATGGACTATTATGGTTATTCTGACCAGTACCGCAACGGTTATGCCGACGAACAGCATTTTCTTTTTGCGAAAGACGAGAAGCCGAATACACTGGAACAATACACAGATGTGCTGACTGCTGCGAAGATAGATATGTCACTTGCTTATCCGGTCACCAACTGTTATTTCATCTATAATGAAAAGACCGGACTTTATGACCGCTACCAGCATCTTTCCCGCGATGTGGACGGTCCTCACGTCGATCTTGCCAATGACCAGCAGTTATCCTTTAAGAACATTCTGGTACAGAGTACCTATTATGAAATCCGTGACCAGAAGGGCTACCTGGCCTTCCAGTGTCACGATACTACAAGAGATGGCTGGTTCTTTACCAATGGCAGGGGAATTCATGTTACCTGGAAAAAGACCTCTGATTATGGTGCAACCAGATACTATGATGATGATGGCAATGAAGTACAGTTAAATACCGGTAAGACTATGATCTGTATCCTTGCAGACGGTGATTCCTTTACCGTCGATAATACAGTAATCTCCTCAGCATCATAACCTGCATATTCCGTAACTGTTCAGACATAATAAGGCGCTGCCATCCGGCAGCGCCCTTTCTCTAACAGCTATTCTGTTTTATTCACCTAATCCATTCTCAATTGCAGTAACCAGAGAATGCAATGCTTCTACTTCATCTTCCCCATCACAGCAGAACTCAATTTCATCACCGCACTTTACACAGGCACCAAGCACACTCAACACACTCTTGGCATTCGCAGTATTTCCACGAAATGTAAATGTGATTAACGACTTGAATTTCATAGCTTCCTTACACAGGATTCCGGCTGGTCTTAAATGAAGACCTGTAGGATTCTTAATAATCACCTTCTGACTTACCATACTTCCATACCCCCTATAACATGACATTCTGAATAAGATCAGCAAGTTCCTTTGCATCATGCTCGATCATCTGCTGGTCTTTTCCTTCGATCATGACACGAACCTTCGGTTCCGTTCCGGAGGGCCGGATCAGAACTCTGCCCTCACCCGCAAATTTATCCGTAAGCTTCTGAATTGCTTCTGCAATTTCAGGATATTCCATGTATTTCTCTTTCTTGTGGTTCGGTACCTTAGCATTAACAAGTGCCTGCGGCAGTACCTCCATAACGGAAGACAGCTCAGAAAGCGGTTTGCCGGTCTCTACAAGAACCTGTAACAGATGAAGTGCACTCAGCAGACCGTCACCTGTCGTATTCTCTCTGAGGAAAATAATATGTCCGGACTGTTCACCGCCAAGGCTTGCACCGATTTCCCTCATACGCTCTAATACATAACGGTCTCCAACCTTTGTCTGTTCAATGTGGATTCCGTTCTTCTCGCCCATAATGAAGAAACCAAGATTACTCATTACGGTTGCTACGATCGTGTCATTGTTCAACTCACCGTTCTGCTTCATATGGTTACCGATGATTGCCATAATCTGATCACCATCAACCACGTTACCAAGCTCATCTACTGCAAGAAGACGATCGGCATCTCCATCAAAAGCCAGGCCAATCTGTGCTTTTTCATATACGACGCGTGCCATCAGCTCTTCCATATGGGTAGAGCCACAGTTAGCATTGATGTTCGTTCCGTCAGGCACGTTATGAATGGCTACCACATTACCGCCCAGTTCTTTCAATGCTTCTACGGAAGTATAATAAGACGCTCCCTCCGCACAGTCTACCACGATCTTCATACCGGTCAGATCCACATTCACAGACTGAATAGAATGATTAATATATTCCTCACGTGCATCCGTGCGATACTTGATCTTTCCGACATTCGCCCCGATCGGGAATTTGATCGGACTCATATTGTCACGGATAATGGCTTCGATCTCATCCTCCAGAGAATCCGGAAGCTTATATCCGTTTCCATCAAAGAATTTAATTCCGTTAAACTCTACCGGATTGTGGGATGCGGAAATAACAACACCTGCATCCACCTTATATTTTCTGGTCAGATAGGCTACCGCCGGTGTAGGAATTACCCCTACATACACGGCATTCGCGCCAACTGAACAAATACCTGCCATCAATGCATTTGCCAGCATATCCCCCGAAATTCTTGTATCGCATCCAACCATTATCGTAGGTTTATGCTCATTTTCTTTGGTAAGGACATAGGCTCCTGCCTGACCAAGCTGCATTGCAAGCAACGGTGTTAATTCATCATTGGCCACTCCTCTTACACCATCTGTACCAAATAATCTGCTCATGTTTTAAAATATATCCTTTCTATTCTTGTTTTGCTGATATATGCACAACCACTTCTACCGGTTCTAACAGACGTACATCCTCCGGAAGTCCGAAGTTCACTTCCATATTATAGAAGCCCTCCCGTAACTCCTCAAGACTGAACTTCTCCATCAGATCGTTCACATCAATGGTGCCTTCCAGACTCGACGCCTGAACCTCACTCAGAGCCTCTGACAGTCCGATCACCTCAATAACAAAGGTCTCTTCCACTCCGGATACGCTTGCGGTAAATCCATCCGGCAGATTCGTCACATGAATCTTGCTTTCTCGCAGTTCAATCTTCTTGGAAATCTCCGGTTCAATGTCCACTGTTACTGACACAACACTATCTGAAAGATCAACAAGCTGGACATTATCGGGCAGATACTGTAACAGATCTATTTCCTCTGTAAAGGTATCACTCTTATTGGTCATATCCAGCATTTCTGCCGGAATATCAATACTCTGGACACTCTTAAGGACACTGCTCTTTCCGCAGATCGTTACGGTTTCCAGATCGCATTCCACACTACCGGTAAATCCATAACCGTAAGTCGGTTCACCCTGCGTATGGAACACAAGCGGAACTTCCTTCGTCTGTAAGATGGATACCTGAACACCGACACTCTTGATATTCTGTGTAATATTCGGGTCATCTACCACATTGCCATCGGCATCATAAAGCCGGATCTCTGCGCTGGTACTGATATCACTCGTAAATCCGGTCACAGTAATCTCTGCTACCGCCTTGGAAACGGAGTTAACTACCGATTCCGGTCCGGAGATCCGAACCAGATTCTGATCCGTTGTAATGTCACCCACCATATAGCCATCACTGACTTCACCGGAAATCTTCGTTCCGAGAGCCATGGTCTTGGTTTTCTTGTTCTCAATATTCAGCTTTACCGTATCACTGCTTGGTGTAATGCTGCTGATCTGATCCTGGTTAATATTCGTAGACAGCTTAATGGAAACCGTATCCAGACTGCTGATGTTACTTACATCCGCTGTCGCTACGATGTTGCTTTCGGACATACTGGATATCACAGACCGCGGTCCACGGATCGTTACCCGGTTGATAACATCGGAATTTTCCAGTATCTCATACACTCTGCCGGATTCCGTAATCGCATCGGTATTTTCCAGAATGACCGGAACATTATAAAACGACTTCGAAATCGTCGGATTTCCAATGCTGGTTCCAACAAGCCATAGTATAATCGAGAATAATACGGAAATCAGTTTCAGGCCAAGATTTGTCGTCAGTTTCTTTTTCATTTTGACCACCTGCCCTTCCACATAATCCGCTTACGATTGTCTTCTTCGGATTTGTTCTGCAGATCGCTCAGTCTCGCCCGAAGCCGATCAGCATCGACATTTCGTTCCAGATTTCCTCCGTAAGCTACACTGATCTTCCCGGTTTCTTCCGAAACAATAATGGTGAGGGAATCTGTCACTTCCGAAATACCAACTCCTGCACGATGTCTTGTTCCAAGCTCTTTGCTTAAACGCATATTATCGGAAAGCGGCAGATAACAGGTTGCAGAAGTCACACGGTCACCACGTACGATCACCGCTCCGTCATGTAACGGGGTATTGTGCTCGAAAATATTGATCAGCAGCTGGCTGGTCACCACACCATCAACTTCAATTCCCGTCCGTTCATAATCGGTCAGAGACTCATCCTTCTCCATAACAATGAGGGCGCCTGTTTTCGCCCTGCCCATTTCTACACATGCTTTTACAATTTCATTAATCGTTTTGTCAGAGAAACGGCCTCCATCCGGCCCTCTGCCTACCGTAATCGGAATAATGCTGCTGATAATATTCTTACGCCCCAGCTCCTCTACGGCTCTCCGCAGCTCCGGCTGCAGAATAACCACGACAGCCGTAACTGCCACACTGAATAAGTTATTCACAATCCAGAGAATGGTATTCATTTCAAAATAAGCTGCAAACAGGATAAAGACTGCAATGACCAGGATCCCCTTTAACAGAGACCAGGCCTTGGTATTCTTAATCCATACCAATATATGATAAATCAAAAAAGACAATATAATGATTTCTACAATATCTGTCCAGCGGATTCCCGACATTCTGGACATATATACTGCTATCTGTTCGATTGCATACTTCATTGTCTAACTCCATATCCTCTTATTTACGAGACTGGGAAGGTACCGGTTTCCGTTTATGGGAATTGATCTTCTTTACAGTTTTTGACGGAGTCGCTACGTTAATCTTTGGAATTGCTTTTACGTAGTAATAATACTCGTCATCCTCAAACTGAACCTTCTCTGTCCTGCTATAATCTACACTAAACACAAAAAATTCAACAACCTTGGCAACCAATACGGAAATGATGGTTCCAATAATCAGCATAACAATGGATCCGTTCGTATCAAATACCAGATCGCCTACCAAAAGAATCATCATATCGGCCAGGGCTCCTGCCGCAATGGCAATGGTCCAGGCATAATCAATTGCCAGACGCTTTACAAAATAAACCAGAACAATCGTTACGGAAAAGGCAACGATCATGAGAATCATTTCTTTGTTGTTAATCAGCCCGTCAATCACGAAACGGAACTTCGCTGCCATGTCCTCTGTTTCCATGGAGGAAATTGCAGTTGCACTGTCTGACATATGCTTAATAAAGCTGCTCACAATGACACCGCAGGCTACCGATACTGCAGAAGCCGGTGTTCCCACAAGTCCCATAGTAAGCGGAACCACATAAGGAATGCCGATTGCTGTACAGATTGGTGTCAGGATTACTGCCAGCGTATCCTTAGGGGAAAAGCGGAAATATAACAGAAACAGTACCAGAAACAGCACCAGACCGATGGCCGCACATTCGATGGACAGGGCATAAAGATGTAACAATACAAACAAAGCTGCTACAACGATAATAAAGTTGATCGGCATGAAGGAGCACATCAATGCTGCGATCAATATAACGGAAATGTTATCAATCTTCTGCATAAATCCGATCTTTGCGTTAATGGTCATCAGTGTGATAAGTGCCAGAATCAGCTTTCCTACCGGCTTTAAGTAAATTTCATATTTGCTTACAAAGTTCTTTATATACTGCTTTACTACGAGTAAACTGGTCATAATATATCCTCTTACTTATTGTTGTTCATATTGTAACAGTTCAGCCATGCTCATTCATAAGCTGCCGCTTTACACAGATTGGCTGACATATATTCATGTTCTCCGGCAGCTTATTTCATATTTTCCAATGATCTCAAACCGGCATAGTAGCGTTTCAGTTTCTTCTTTGCCTTGCTGTAGCGGTTCGCGTAGACCACGTAGGTTATCACACCATAGGCTGCTGCAACACAGAGATAGATAATCACCACGCTCTTGCCAAATTCCATCAGATCGAGCTTATAAATATCATGCATGAGATCCTCGAAATTATAGAACAAGTACAGAGCAAAGACAGCTACAAAGGAAATTGTAACTGCGATAATCGATTTCAATACCTGAAATCCGATATAGTCATTTCGATAATAGTTTACAATATTCAGATTCTTCCTGCCCTCACGCTTCTCAAAAGCAGCAAGCTTCGTCATCCGAATTATCTTTTCTTCGTTAAGCATAATATCTTTCCTTAGCTTTATAAGTAACGCATGCGGTCACGTTCGCTTATATTCCCGGTCGGCTTGTGTCCCGGTGTATCAGGCTTCTTGCTCATTCCCATGGCATCGCGGAAGCCATTGGTCATTGCCGTCTTACATTTGTCGCAGTAACGTCCGGAACGAATCATTGTGCCGCATCCCTCACAGGGAATCCGGATCGGTGAATCGTCAGCAAACTGCAGACGTTCCTCACGGATCCACTGACGGATCTGGGAGGGTTCTACATTGCATTCTCTGGACACCTCTGCAATATCCGCACCATGATGCTCGATGACATACTCCTTTACCGTCTGGAATACCTTTTCCTGTTCTTCTGCACAACGAGGACACAGAATCGGTCCCACAACATAATTAAATATTCTGCCGCACTTTCTGCAATTTCTTACATTCATGGAATCCCTCTTCCTTCCTGCTAATTTCCTCTTCCGATTGCCACAGTCAGAGCATAAACCCCGCAGTCCATATCCTGACGGATTACCTGTGCAATTGCATCCACGGTACTGCCTGTTGTATAGATGTCATCTATCATAACAATCGTATTTAATTTTACATCATTTCTGACGATTTTGAAAGCCTTTTTCAAATTATTTTGTCTTTCCTGTGCGCCAAGATCCTTTAACGGTGCGGTATCTCCCTCGCGCACAAGCCAGTTCCCCAGTACAGGGATTCCCGTGTAGGCAGAAAGCCGTTCCGCAAGCACCGCGGCCTGGTTGTAGCCGCGTTTTTTCATACGCTTTTTATGAATCGGTACCGGAACCAGTGCATCCGGCATGACTGTCAGCAACCATTCTTTCGTCCGGCGGTACATCTCCCATGCAAAAAAGTCCGCATACTCCCGTCTTCCCTGATTTTTAAAACGAAACATGGCATCCGACACACTGGCATACTGAAACACGCTTCTCCCCTGCATATAAGCATGTTCTCTGCTCCGGCAGTCTTCACAGTACTCCTGTTCTTCCAGAAGCTGCTTCCCGCATTTCATGCAGAAGGGTTCTTCCACATACCGGAGTTCTTCCTTGCAGCTTGGGCATACCGGCTCTTTTCCCGCCTCGACCGGCTCATCGCATACGATGCATCTCCTCGGAAAAAGAAGTTCTATCATTTTGTCTCTTATCACGCACGATCCTCACTTTCCAGCTCCAGTATCCGCTTGCCAAGTCCGGTATTACGATGATACTGGTTTTCGTTTTCGATCATCCCATCTATCATTTCCTGACTGCCCAGAATGGTCACACATTTTCGGGCACGTGTCACGGCTGTATACAGCAGATTCCGGTTCATCAGCATTTTCGGACCGGAAAGCAGTGGAAGCAATACCGCCGGGTACTCACTTCCCTGTGATTTATGTATCGTAATGGCATAGGCCAGTTCGATTTCATCTAGTTGGGAAAAGGTATATTCCACCAGACGATGCTCATCAAATTCCACCTGCACAGTCGAAGATTCCTCACGGATTCTGCGTATCGTTCCAATATCTCCGTTAAATACGCCGCTTCCGCTGTCGATCCGGATGCCATACCTGCTGACAATCTCCCATTCCAGCTGATAGTTGTTCCTGATCTGCATCACCTTATCGCCTTCGCGGAAAATCCGTTCTCCGGTCGTATGCTCCTGTTTGGATGGATCTGCCGGATTTAAGTATCTTTGCAGAATCTCATTCAGTGTTTCCACACCCAGGCTTCCCTTTCTCATGGGGGTCAGAACCTGAATATCATATGGCTGTGCTTCCACATACTTCGGCAGCTTCTCTGTAATCAGTTGGATCATGTGCTTATAGATGACCTGCACATCATTTCTCGGCAGAAAAAAGAAATCCTTACTTTTATTATTGAGTGCAATCTTCTGCCCCATATTAATCCGGTGGGCATTCATGACAATGTCACTTTCCCCTGCCTGCCGGTAAATTTTCTTAAGCATGACCGTGGAAAAGCAGTTGCTCTCAATCAGATCCCGCAGCACCTGGCCGGGTCCCACGCTCGGTAACTGATCCACATCCCCAACCAGAATCAGACGCGTCCCCACGCTCACCGCCTCTAAAAGAGACTGGAACAGATAAATATCTACCATCGACATTTCATCAATAATCACCACATCCGCTTCTAGCGGATTCTCCCCATTTCTCTCAAAGCTGGCACGGCTTCCGTCCTCCATGCCGCCATTAATTTCCAGCATCCGGTGGATTGTCCTTGCTTCATAGCCGGTTGCTTCCGTCATCCGCTTCGCTGCTCTTCCTGTCGGTGCTGCCAGCAGAATATCCATTCCTTCCTCATCAAAGTAACGGATAATGGTGTTAATTGTGGTCGTTTTCCCTGTTCCGGGACCGCCGGAAAGAATCATGATTCCATGCTTCACGCATTCCAGAACCGCGTTCTTTTGCAGTTCATCAAGCTGAAGGCCCTGCTCCTTTAAGATACGCTGCAGAATCATTTCGATGCGTTTTTCTTCCGAATCAAGAAGCTCCGATTCCATCAGGACATTCAGCTCGCTCAGCATTCTTGCACAGTTCAGCTCCGCGTAATAATAAGAAAACGCATAGACCTCCATCGCATTCCCGGTCTTTTTCACAACAACCTTATGGTCCATATGAAGATTCTGGATCTGCGCCCGGATCGCTTCCTCCGGCACCTGAAGCAGATCCACGCTCCTGCGCACCAACCCCTCCATCGGCAGAAACATATGTCCCTCGAGGGACGCCTGCAGCAGTGTATAAAGAATTCCACTCCGGATCCGGTAATCCGAATCTGTATGAATACCAATTTTCTCTGCAATTTCATCGGCAAGCCGGAAACCGACTCCCTGTATGTCTTCCGCAAGCTGGTATGGATTCTCTTTCAGAATGCCATACATCCCCATTCCGTATTTTTCGTAGATTTTTACGGCCAGCGTATTGGTAATTCCGTATTTCTGTAAAAAAAGAAAAGCCTCACGGATTTCCTTTTTCTCGATCATCTGATCTGCAATCTGCTGTGCGATACGTTCACTGATTCCCTTGACCTCAACCAGACGCTCCGGCTCTTCTTCAATGACACGGAAAGTATCCTTGCCAAACCTCTTCACAATACGCTTCGCCAGTGCTTCACCGATGCCTTTAATAGCGCCGGATCCCAGATAACGCTCCATACTGAGCAGATCATCCGGCTCTACGACCCTGAAACTGCTTGCCTTGAACTGGAAGCCATAGCTTGGATGCTCCACATATTCACCGGTGACCTCCAGATTCTCTCCGTTATCCACCCCCCGGAAGATCCCTACACAGATTTCTTCTTCATCATCCACATTCATGGACAGTACCGCATATCCATTGTCTTTATTCTGATAAATGATATGATCCACATATCCTTTGATCGTTTCCAAATAGTTGTCCCTCAAACTTAATACTGGCTGCTTCGCGGAAAACTCACGTAAGCAGCCAGTTTTTCTTCTCAATTATGAAATATTGTCAGGTAATTCCGTAGTTGCGCTTCATCTGCTCGTACAGAGTCTGTGCAAGCCCCAGTCCCTGTGTTTCGGTAGATGTCTCTGCAAGCTGCTGGATCGTCTCATCCTTAAAATAGCTTACCAGATTGTTATCGGCGCTCGATGACTCATCCTTAAAACAGTCTACGGTCTTCTGCATTTCTTTAAATACCTGTTCAAGGAAATAAGCCTCAAACTGTTTACAGGCATCTAAGAGCTCATCCTCTGTTGCCGTCGAATAATCGGTATTATTAATCTGATCCTTTAATTTTGTCTCTGATATGTTCTGATCCTGCAGATAACTTGCATACGCAGAAGATCCAATTCCACTAAGATCCATCTTCATCCTCCGATCCTGCATCAGCACTGCATTCTAAAGATTATCTCTTAAGATTGTTGGCTGTCTGCATCATTTCATCGGTTGTTGTAATTGCCTTGGAGTTCATTTCATAAGCACGCTGTGCCACAATTAAGTTGACCATTTCGGTAGCAACCTGTACATTGGAGCCTTCCAGATATCCCTGTACCATCTTACTCTTTTTAAGAGAATTGTTGGTTGCTTCATTGAGTGCCTGACCGCTGGCTCCGGTTACGGCCCATAAGCTGTCGCCCTGTCGTTCCAGGCCGCCGGGATTGTTAAACTGAAACATACCGATCTGCACGCCGATTGGCTGTGGATTATTATTGGCATCCGGATAACAGATTCTTCCGTCTCCGGTAATGGTAATTCTGCTTGTTACATAACTGTTATTTAAAGTAATGGCTTTTCCTGAGGAATCCAGAACCGGAAGTCCGTCTGTCGTTGTCAGCATCATACCGTTGAATCCGTTCGTCGCCCAGGTAAAGTCACCGTTTCTGGTATAGTAAGTATTACCGTCTTCTCCACGGATTGCAAAGAAGCCATCGCCTTCGATTGCAAAAGCGGTATCGCTGGCAGAATCCAGTAAGCTTCCCTGTGTAAAAATGGAATTAATCGAAGAATTCCGCACACCAAGTCCCACCTGGGAGCTGGTCGGCTTCGGATCTCCGTTCGCCGTGGTGGTTGCTGTCTGAAGTGTCTGATATAACAGGGACTTAAACTGTGCAGTCTGTGTCTTATATCCCATCGTATTTACATTGGCAAGATTGTTGGCAATGGTATCCACATTCGTCTGCTGTGCATTCATACCTGTTGCCGCTGTCCATAAACTTCTAACCATGGGCTGCTACCTCCTATACTTTGCCAAGCTGGTTGGCTGCAATATCAAGAGTTCCATCATATGTAGTAATGACCTTCTGATTCGTTTCATATGCTCTGGAAACCGTAATCATATTTACCATTTCCGTCACCACAGAAATATTCGAGGTTTCCAGATATCCGGCATATACCTTCGCTGCGGCATCCTTTTCGGTTGCACCGTCAATTGGTTCAAAGTAGTTCTCGCCATAACGCTGCAGATAATTGTAATCTTCAAAATCCGTAACCTGAATCGTGGCTGCGACGCTGCCATCCTGAATGACCTGCCCCTGTACATTGATCTGGGTATCCTTCAACGGATCAATCTTCACCGGTTGACCGTCCGTTCCAAGAACGCGATCCCCATCCTGTGTCACCAGTTCTCCGGATTCATTCAGGGTAAAGTTACCGTCTCTGGTATATTTCACAGAGGTTTCCCCCTGCTTATTGGTAAATTCCACTGCAAAGAATCCCTTATCGGTCAATGCCAGATCGTAAGGATTCTCCGTTGTCTTCAAAGGTCCCTGGGAAAAGTCTGTATAACCTTCACCAATCTTCACACCCGGATTATGAACACCGGTTCTCTTCGCCAGACGATACCCTTCGGAGTTATCCTTGATCTTGTATGCAAGAATCGAATCGAAAGACTGCGCGGTAGCACCCTCCTTCTTATATCCGTTGGTATCCGCATTGGCCAGATTGTTGGTCAGCACATCCATTCTGTGTTCCTGATTGATCATACCTGTATAGGCGGTATACAATCCTTTAACCATCCTGCTCTCCTTTAATCATAACTGTTCGGCACCTTCACCGTTATCACAAATCTTCGTAACTATTCAGAACCACATTCGTAAAACCGTTGCTAACGCAACTCGAGTTTTACTCATGTGGTTACTTCGCCATATAAAATTGCTGTTCTGCTTGAATGCAAGCATTCGCAGAAAGCAATTTTGCATGGCTCTGAATAGTTACAAATCTTCTTTATAACCTGCCAGAAACTCAACATACTTACCGGTTCCGATAGCTACTGCGGTCATCGGATCCTCTGCGGTCATTGTGTTGATTCCGGTCTTCTCTGCAATGAGATCTTCAAGACCACGCAACAGGGAACCACCACCGGTAAGAACGATACCGCGGTCTGCAATATCGGCTGCCAGTTCCGGAGGAGTCTTCTCCAATACACTGTGGATGGTTTCAATAATCTGTGAAGTCGCCTCACGAAGCGCTTCTTCGGTTTCCTCGGAGGAAACGGTGATGGTCTTCGGCAGACCGGTTACCAGATTACGTCCGCGGACATCCATGTAGTCTACTTCCGCACGCTTATAAGCGGAACCAATCTTAATCTTAATATCCTCTGCGGTTCTTTCACCAATCAGAAGATTATGTTTCTTACGCATATAGCGGACAAGCGCCTCATCAAAATCATCACCGGCGATCTTAATGGATGCACTGACAACCGTACCACCCAGAGAAATAACTGCGATATCGGAAGTACCGCCGCCAATATCCACAATCATGTTTCCACAGGGCTTGGAAATGTCAATTCCTGCACCAATCGCTGCCGCAATCGGCTCTTCAATAATGGATACCTCACGTGCGCCAGCCTGAAGAGTTGCATCTTCAACGGCTTTCCGCTCTACCTGGGTAACGCCGCTCGGCACGCAGACTGCAATACGGGGCTTCCGGAATGCCTTCCGTCCCATGGCTTTCTGAATGAAATATTTCATCATCTGCTCCGTGACACGGTAGTCGGAAATAACACCCTGACGCAGAGGACGTACGGCGATAATATTGCCCGGTGTCCTTCCAAGCATCAGTCTGGCGTCCTCACCGATTGCCATAATCTTATCTGTATCTCTATCAAAAGCAACAACAGAGGGTTCCTTAAGGACGACTCCTCTTCCTCTGATGTAAACAAGAATACTTGCTGTTCCTAAATCAATACCGATATCTGTGTACTGCATTTTCATGTACCCCTTTCTATTCTCACAGGATAATCAAGAAATATTATAACCCATAGCATAATATTTTCAAAGGGATTTCATAAATTTTTAATTATTTCGGTATTTCTCCACATTTTCTTTATATCTTGCCAGCATTTTCTTCACATATTTTCCGGTATAAGACGTGGGATGCTCTGCAACTTCCTCCGGAGTACCGCAGGTTACAACCGTTCCGCCACGGTCACCTCCGTCCGGCCCCATATCAATAATATAGTCTGCCGTCTTAATGACATCCAGATTATGCTCGATGACGACAACCGTATTGCCATTATCGGTCAGACGCTGCAGAATCTCTACCAGCTTGTGCACATCTGCGAAGTGAAGTCCGGTTGTCGGCTCATCCAGAATATAAATGGTATTTCCGGTACTTCTCCGGCTCAATTCCGTTGCCAGCTTGATCCGCTGTGCTTCCCCACCGGACAATGTCGTGGAAGGCTGTCCCAGTTTAATATAAGAAAGTCCGACATCATTCAGGGTTTCGATCTTGTTGCGGATCGACGGCACATTCTCAAAAAACGGCACAGCCTCTTCCACGGTCATATCCAGAATATCATAGATATTCTTTCCTTTATATTTCACTTCCAGCGTTTCACGGTTATACCGTTTGCCACCGCAGACCTCACACGGCACATACACATCCGGAAGAAAATGCATTTCAATCTTGATGATACCGTCACCACCACAGTTCTCACAGCGGCCTCCCTTGACATTAAAGCTGAAACGTCCCTTCTTGTAGCCGCGTGCCTTGGCATCCGGTGTTCCCGCAAACAGGTCACGGATCTGGTCAAAAACTCCGGTATAGGTTGCCGGATTGGAACGGGGAGTACGTCCGATCGGGGACTGGTCAATGTCAATTACCTTATCCAGTTTCTTGACTCCTGTAATATTCTTATGCTTACCCGGAATGGTTCTCGCCCGGTTCAGTTCTCTTGCCAGTGTCTTATACAGAATCTCATTTACCAGAGAACTCTTGCCGGATCCGGATACGCCCGTAACACAGGTAAATACACCCAGCGGGATCTTCACATCAATGTTCTTTAAGTTGTTCTCCTGTGCACCGGTGATCTTAAGCCAGTCCTTCGGCTTACGGCGTGTCTGTGGAACCGGAATCTGCATTCTGCCGCTTAAATACTGACCGGTCAGAGATCCTTCGACCTTCATGATCTCTTCGGCAGTTCCATGTGCCACCACTTCTCCACCATGAGAGCCAGCACCTGGACCGATATCCACAATGTCATCAGCTTCCAGCATGGTATCCTCATCATGTTCTACCACGATCAGAGTATTCCCAAGATCCCTTAAGTTCTTCAGGGTATTTAACAGCTTATCGTTATCCTTCTGATGAAGACCGATGCTCGGCTCATCGAGAATATAGCACACACCCACAAGTCCGGAACCAATCTGTGTTGCCAGACGGATACGCTGTGCTTCCCCGCCGGACAGAGTTCCCGTTGCTCTCGAAAGCGACAGATAATCCAGACCAACATCCACAAGAAAGCCAACTCTCGCCTTAATCTCCTTTAATACCTGTTTTCCAATGATCTGCTGCTGCGCGGTAAGCTCCATATTCTGCAAAAACTCATTCAGATCACAGATCGGCATAGAGGTGATCTCATAAATATTCTTACCACACACCGTCACGCTTAAGGATTCCTTCTTAAGACGCATTCCGTTACATTCCTTACACGGTGTAATGCGCATAAAGGTTTCATATTCCTGCTTCATAATATCCGAACCCGTTTCACGGTACCGCTTCTCAGTATTCTTAATAATTCCTTCAAAAGCAATCGGATAGATTCCTTCTCCACGCTGTCCCTTATAATGCACCTTCACTTCCCTTCCGTTCGTTCCGTAGATCAGCATGTCATAAATGTCCTTGGGCAGCTTCTCAATCGGAGTATCCAGACTGAACTTATATTCTTTCGAAAGTGCGCGCAGAACCGCATTGGTAAAGCTTCCCTCATCCTTACTCGACTGCCACCCCATCACCTGAATGGCACCCTCATTAATACTCAGCTTCTTATCCGGAATCATCAGTTCCGGATCAAACTCCATCTTATATCCAAGACCAAAGCAGACCGGACAGGCGCCGAACGGATTATTGAAGGAAAAGCTTCTCGGCTCAATCTCTGAAATACTGATTCCACAATCCGGACAGGAAAAGCTCTGGCTGAAATTGATGGTTTCCCCACCAATCACATCCACCATCAGAAGTCCCTCGGCCAATGCCAGGACATTCTCAATGGAATCGGTAAGTCTGCGTTCAATCTCCGGCTTGATCACCAGACGGTCTACGACAATTTCAATATTATGCTTGATGTTCTTGTCCAGAGAAATATCCTCTGACAGCTCATACATATTGCCATCCACACGGACACGTACATAACCGCTTCGTTTCGCGCGCTCAAAGACCTTCGCATGCTCGCCCTTCCTTCCACGGACAACCGGTGCCAGAAGCTGGATCTTCGTTCTTTCCGGAAGCTCCATAATCTGATCCACCATCTGATCCACGGTCTGCTTACGGATTTCTTTCCCACAGCTTGGGCAGTGCGGAATACCGATTCTGGCATATAACAGACGGAAATAATCATAGATCTCCGTTACGGTTCCAACGGTAGATCTCGGGTTACGGTTCGTTGATTTCTGGTCAATGGAAATGGCGGGGGACAGCCCTTCAATCTTCTCTACATTCGGCTTTTCCATCTGTCCTAAGAACTGACGGGCATAGGAAGACAGAGACTCCATGTAACGCCTCTGTCCCTCTGCATAAATCGTGTCAAATGCCAGAGAGGATTTGCCAGAACCTGACAGTCCTGTCAGAACTACCAGCTCATTTCTCGGGATATCCACATCGATATTTTTTAAATTATGTTCTGCTGCTCCACGGATTTTAATGTATTCACGCGGGCGCATCTTAGCAACCGGCACATGCTGGTCGGATAACTTGATACTCATGGTTCTTACTCCTTTTCCTTCTCTCTCTCGATCTCCTGGAGCTTCATCTTAAGCTCTACCATCTTATCACGAAGCTCGGCTGCTGCCTCGAAATTCAGATCGGCTGCCGCCTTGCGCATCTGCTTCTCCACCTTGGCAATCAGCTTCTTCAATTCATCCGCACTCATGGATTCCGGATCCTTCTCAAACTGGATCTCTTCCTTGGCAATCGTCTTGGAAATACTGATAAGGTCGCGGACTGCCTTTTTAATCGTCTGTGGTGTAATATGATGTTCCTCATTATACTTCTGCTGGATGGTTCGACGACGGCCGGTCTCCTCGATTGCCGCCCTCATGGAATCCGTCATATGATCGGCATACATGATAACATGTCCCTCTGCGTTACGCGCGGCACGTCCAACCGTCTGAATCAGGGATGTTTCGGAACGCAGGAAGCCTTCCTTATCCGCATCGAGAATTGCAACAAGGGAAATCTCCGGAATATCCAGTCCCTCACGCAGAAGGTTAATACCAACCAGCACATCAAACACATCAAGGCGCATATCCCGGATGATCTGTGCCCGTTCCAGGGTATCAATATCGGAATGCAGGTACTTCACACGAATTCCCACATCCTTCATATAATCGGTCAGGTCCTCTGCCATCCGCTTCGTGAGCGTCGTTACCAGAACCTTATTGTGCTTCTCCGTTTCCCTCCGGATCTCTGAAATCAGATCATCAATCTGACCTTCTACCGGGCGGACAAAAATTTCCGGATCCAATAGTCCTGTCGGCCGGATAATCTGCTCTGTACGCAGCAGTTCATGCTCTTCCTCATATGTGGAAGGGGTTGCAGACACGAACAGCATCTGGTCAATATGCTGCTCGAATTCTCCAAAATTCAATGGCCGGTTATCCAGTGCCGATGGCAGTCGGAAACCATAATCCACAAGAGTCATTTTCCTCGAACGGTCCCCGACATACATCGCCCCGATCTGTGGGATCGTAATATGGGACTCATCAATAATAATGAGAAAATCATCCTTGAAATAGTCTAACAGGGTATGCGGTGGTTCGCCCTCCCGCATACCGTTTAAGTGACGCGAATAGTTCTCAATTCCCGAGCAGAAGCCGGTCTCACGAAGCATCTCAATATCAAAATTTGTCCTTTCGGAAATACGCTGTGCTTCCAGAAGCTTATCCTCGCTCTTGAAAAAGCGCACCCGATCTTCCAGCTCTTCCTCCAGTGCTTCACAGGCTTTGTTAATCTTCTCCTGCGGTACGACATAGTGCGATGCCGGGAAAATGGTAATATGCTGTAACGATGCATGTACCTTACCACTTAAAGGTTCAACCTCTGTAATGCGGTCGATTTCATCTCCAAAAAATTCTACCCGGATCAGATAATCGCCGCCCTGTGCCGGATAAATCTCGAGCACATCACCCCGGACTCGGAAGCAGCTTCGTTCCAGATCCATATCGTTCCGGTCATACCGGATATCAATCAATTCTTTAATGACCTGATCCCGATCCTTACTCATTCCCGGACGCAGAGACACCATCATATCCTGATAGTCATCCGGGGAACCCAGACCATAAATACAGGATACACTCGCTACTACCACAACATCCTTTCTCTCAGAAAGAGATGCCGTCGCAGACAGCCTTAATTTATCAATTTCATCATTAATGGAAGAATCCTTCGCAATATAGGTATCCGACGAAGGAACATACGCCTCCGGCTGATAGTAATCGTAGTAGGACACAAAATACTCCACGGCATTCTCCGGAAAGAATTCCTTGAATTCTCCATATAACTGCCCTGCCAGTGTCTTATTATGTGCAATCACCAGCGTCGGCTTATTCAGTGCAGCAATTACGTTTGCCATGGTAAAGGTCTTCCCGGAGCCGGTCACACCCAACAGCGTTTCAAACTGGTTTCCCTCCTGAAATCCCTTCACCAGCTCCGCAATCGCCTGTGGCTGATCACCGGTCGGCTGATATTCTGATACTAACTTAAAATGATCCATAAAATACTCCCGCTTGGTTTTCTCTGAGGCTCATTTTACATATCACTCGCAAATCCGCACTTCGTGCTTCTCATCCTGCTTCGCAGCATATTTGCTCGTTAATGAGCCCAGAAAACCAAATGCCTCCTTCGGAGTCGCTTGGTTTTCTCTGAGGCTCATTATATCATTCCCATAATAAATTGTACAGAGTGAAATCGAATGTCTGTTCTGTAATGAATGGTAAATAAGAGCCGTTGCTTAGCGTATACTAATGCAGCGGCTCTTTCTTACTTACTTGTGTATATCTTTTCAAGTTGGGATGCTTAGATAAAGAAGCTTCCTGTTACATCGCCATTAATTACATAATAAGCGGTGTTCTCTTCAGGTTTCACATAAAGTTCAATGCTCTTTACATCCTCTTCCTTACCATTTAAATCATATTTCCATACATCCTTGGTAATTCTGATAAGATCATCGGAAGTATAAGATTTTCCACTGAACTGGAAGTTTACTTCTTCTTTTACAACGGGTTTCTTAGCAGCGGGTGCCTTTTTAACTGTTTCCTTCTTAACGGTTTCTTTCTTAGCTGCGGGTGCCTTCTTAGCAGGTGCTTTCTTAGCAGCGGGCGTCTTCTTAACTGCCTCTTTCTTAACTTCTGCCTTAACTTCGGATGCTTTTACCTCTGCTGCCTTAACTTCCACCTTTTTCTCTTCAGCCGGTACCTTAGCAACTACTTTTGCTGTTGCTTTCTTTACTTCTGCCATGACTAACTCCTTTCACTATCTCAACCTGACTTCCCCCAACATTACCGAAATAAGCACTTCCTTATGTTGGAGCATACACCATAAGCCCATGCTTGTCAACATTTCTGCGACAAACAGCAGCTCTTTTGGTAACAGTTCAGCCGTTTTACCCTCTGATCAGGAAGAAAAGTATTACGATAATGCCAAGTGCAATCCGGTAATATCCAAACACCTTGAAGTCATGCTTCTTAATATAGCCGAGCAGGAACTTGATTACGAAGAAGGATACCACGAATGCAACAAACATTCCAACTGCAAGAATTGCTCCCTCCATAGAAGTCATGGATGCGCTTGCAAGGAACTTAACGCCCTTTAAGAGACTGGCTCCGAACATAACCGGAATGGCAAGGAAGAAGGTGTATTCTGCTGCAACCGTTCTGGACACTCCAAGCAGCAGTGCTCCGACAATGGTCGCCCCCGAACGTGAGGTTCCCGGGAAAACAGCTGCTATCAGCTGGAACATTCCGATCCAGAATGCAAGCTTATAGTCAATTCCGGCCAGGGTTGTCACCTTTGCCTTCTTTCCTTTATGATAATTTTCAATCACAATAAATGCAATACCAAACAGGATCAGCATAATTGCTACCGTCTGATAATTATAAAACAGTGCTTCAAGCTGTGCATCAAAGAGCAGTCCCACTATGGCTGCCGGTACACAGGATACCAGAATGTGAAACCAGAGCTTGAAAATATCCCATTTCACAAAGGCTCCGATTCCGTCCTTTGCCAGCGGCTCTTTGTTATTCTTCTTTCCAAAGGGCCAGATCTGATTCCAGAACAGAATCACAACGGCAAGGATTGCTCCAAGCTGGATCACTACTTCAAACATGCTGTAAAATTCTTCCGATACACTGAGGGACACAATTTCATTCAGCAGAATCATATGTCCGGTACTGCTGATCGGAAGCCACTCCGTAATGCCCTCTACAATACCAAACAGAATTGCTTTTAAAATTTCGATCATGATCTCTTACTTCCTCTCAAAATTGCTTTTCTCTCCGATCATACTTCTTACTATCCATATGATGATCTTCCTGTCAGATATTCCTGAAAACCTGATTTCACGCAAGCTTTCCCTGCGGAATCTGTTTTAGTAATTTTCCTTTACAAACCTGCGAAGTGCTTCCAGAGAACGTTCTACCTTCTCGGTATCAATGCAGTAAGCCATTCGGAAATATCCGGGAACCCCGAAGCTGTCGGAAGGAACCAGAATCAGATCGTATTTTAATGCCTTTTGGCTGAATGCTACCGCATCCTCTTCGAGCGCTTTCGGGAAGATATAAAAGGTTCCGCCCGGCTTCACACACTCAAATCCAAGACTTGTCAGCTCATTGTATAACAGGTTCATATTCGTTTCATAAACGGACATATCCGAGGTCATATCCACCACTTTGGAAACGGCAAGCTGAATAATCGAGGAAGGACAGTTGTGTCCGATTCCCCTTGAAATCTGTGCACAGATTGCACTGATCAGTTCTGCATCCGTGCATCTGGGATTTGCCGCCACATATCCGATACGTTCTCCCGGCAGGGATAAGGACTTCGAGTAGGAATAGCAGGATAATGTATTGTCATAGAATTTCGATACATAAGGCGCTTCTACTCCCGCAAACACAATCTCACGATACGGTTCATCGGAAATCAGAAAGATATCATGTCCATATTCCTTCTGCTTTGCATATAGAAGGTCTGCAAGCTTCTGTAAGGTTGCTGCACTGTATACCACACCGGACGGATTGTTCGGAGTATTAATAAGGACTGCTGCCGTCTTTTCATTCAGCATTTCCTCCAGCTTATCAAAATTAATCTGGAAATCTACGGTATTCGCCGGTACTACCTTAAGCGTTGCACCCGTCATATTGATATAGGGATTGTACTCCGGAAAGAACGGTGCAAAGGTCAGTACCTCATCCCCCGGCTTCGTCACACAGCGGACCGCATGTGCAATCGCTCCTGCCGCACCGGAGGTCGGAAAAATATGTGTCGCTTTATAATCCATACCAAATCTGTGGTTCAGGGATTCTGCAATCTTTTCTCTCACCGAAGTAATTCCAAGACTGGGACTGTAGCCGTGAATCTCCATGGAGCTTTTGGTCTGAATGAGATGAACCACCTCTTCATTAAATGCATCCGGAACAGGCACGGACGGATTTCCAAGACTGTAATCAAAAACATTCTCATAACCAATCTCTTTTCCCCGTGCTGTTGCAAATTCGGAAAGCTGACGGATGACCGATTTTCCCTCCAGCATTTTCTTATATTGTTCGTTAATCATCGTTTCTGTTACCTCCACTACTATTGATCCATGTGTCATCTTATCACAGCCGGATCTTTTCCTCAATAAAGGTTGGTCTTTCAACTGTTATTCCGCAGTGCGGTCATGGTTAGCATCCTTGATTTCTTTCACAATCTTCGGATCAATTTCTGAAACAACCTGTTCGGACGGCATTGCCGTGTAATATCCCTGAATCAGATCCACACCATAAGAAATTACCGCTTCCAGTTCTTCCCTTGTCTCAACACCCTCTGCAAGGCACTGGATATGATTCTGCTGAGCAAATTCCACGGTGTTCTTCACAAACATCTGCTTATTGATATCATTCTGGATCTCTGTGATCAGATAGCGGTCAATCTTAATGACATTCGGCTTGTACTGCAGCAGATTCACAATATTGGAATATCCTGTTCCATAATCATCTACCGCAAACTGACACGGCCCTTTCTGATTCGTCAGATTCATAATCTGACTGATCTCATCAGCCGTTGTCTCATCGTGTTCGGTAATTTCTATGGTACATTGGGAAAGCAGATCGGAATACCGTTTTACAAGCCGTTCCTTATCCTCTCCCTTCAGGAAATGTCCCGGAATACTGTTAATAAAAACATATTTATCTTTAAAAAGCTCAATATGCTCATTTGTATAAGTCAGCACATTATTAAATGTTGCATATTCAATCTCATATAGCCGTCCGTATTCCTTAGCAATGTTCAGAATTTCATCCGGGCATAAACTGATTTCCTTCGGTGTCCGCATCAGTGCCTCATATCCATAGATCTCACCCGTTTTCGCACTGACAATAGGCTGGAATACATAATAAAACAGGTTCTCAGACAACAGGGTTTCAAATAACTCATACGTGTCCTTCGCAGTTTTTCTTTCCTTTAATGCCTGTCCTCCACCCTGCTTCAGACGATTCCGATAAAGCTCTCCTGTGGCAACCTTAATGTAGGTCTTCATATCATTGTTCCAGCCGGCTGCCGCTGTTGTACAGCCACAGTTGACCTCTACATAGTATTCCTTATCCGGTGTCTTGTTAAAGCTTTCTATAAAACGATAAAAGGCACGAACAGAATCCGTAATGATCTCTCCAGCCACTCCCTGATTTTCTGCACCGTTAATCACACAAAAGCTGTCATCCGTAATCCGTGCGACCGCTGTTTCCGGCGGATTTGCCATCTGCAAAGCATCTGCGGTAAGCTGCACCATTTCCTCAACATCCTTCAGCCCGTAATTTTCATAAATAAACTGATACTTTGGTATATTATAAACAGATATGGCAATTGCACGCTCCTTCCAGGCCGGATACAGTTCATTCATCTTCTTCATCAGACCTTTCAGATTCAGGATTCCCGTAACCGAATCCTGATACTGCATTTCTTCCAAACTGTGTGACATATGCTCCTGCTGCATTCTGCTGATAATCAGGCTAAACGCCAGATTCATCACCTTGGAAACACGGTGTATCTTGCCCGCATTTTTCAATAGCTCTCTCGATTTCACGATGTAGTATCCACATACATTGTTCTCCACATATATGGATTGGAACAGAAACATCACATCCTCCCTGACTGCCTCTTCCAGATGTGGGTACATTTCTGCGGATTTATACAGTGCATACCTATGCCTGTCAAAATTGGTGTCCAGTGAGGAAATAATGATCATCTCCTCCGCAAACGGCTGCTCGGGATCCGTCTTTGTGTTATTTCGGTTTGCTGTCAGGAAATCGCTGTTTAATGCAACCATGGAATTCGGAAGAATAAAGGAATTCAGTTTATTACCGATAATTCCCATATCAATGGTCTCAACAACACGCTCCACCTGTGAAAGAATAAATTCTTCATGAAGGCGGGCATCCCACATGGCCTCACTTAAACGATCTGCGCACATCTGATAGTCCGGACATATCTTTTTCCGGCATCCACAGGATTCCTGGATTGTCAGCATATATTCCTCAAGATCCCGGTATGGCGGTCTCTTTCGCTCGAGGATATTGGTCAGCATTTCCCGGCACTTACCTGCCAGAACCGATGGAGTTCTCTTACACGTAGACAGCGCCGGGCTGTGAAACTGATAGCTTGACACACCATCAAAGCCGGTGACAATGATATCCTCAGGCACACGAATGCGGTGTCTTTTCAACACCTTACAGGCTGCAACCGCCATGGAATCATTCGCACAGATAATGGCCTCCGGAAGATCTCCGCTCTGAATCCAGTTTTCTACGACCCGTTCTGCAGGTCCATACCAATACTCTCCATAGGCAACCTTGGCTGTCTGCGGATCGATCCCGCATTCCCGCAGCGTTTCCCGGAAAATCATCTCACGAAACACCGAGTTACTCTCTCCCTGACTTCCTGACAGGAAATATAGCTTCCGTTTATGATGAACCCGGATGACATGCTCTATTAACTGGCTGAAAACATCCTCATACGAAGGAACAATGGAATAGCAGCCCTCCTCCTTCATATGCAGCAGAATGACCGGGATCTTTCTTTCCTTCGCTTTCGTGGTAAGACGCTTGATTACCCGCTGATCATTGAGTGTGTCAGCCTTGATAATCACCGCATCAATCAAATCATAATTAAGCAACTGATAAATGGACTTTGCTCCCTCATCATAAATATCCTGATCATATAAATCCGAAAAGCTGTTAAAAATCAGCAGACGATAATCAGACTCTTTGACCGTCTGATAAAGCGCATCCAGGAATTCATAAGTAGTCTCATCCTGAATCCTAGTCAGGCAGACCGCCACCACCTTATATCCGTTCAGCATTGTTAACCCCTTCCTCATAAGAAAACTTCTCCAGATACATTCTAGCCGAAAATAAAGTAAGGCGCAAGAGGATTTCCTCCAGCGCCTTTATAATGATCAATTTTTATATCGAATAATAACTTATTTTGTAGAAGATAAGATTAAACTCATATCTCCCTGGAAATCAACGGTTCCGATTCCGGCAGGAAGAATGAAATGATCGCCCTTGCGGATCATCTGTCCATTCACAAGTCCTTCTCCTTCAATAACACTCACATTCATAAAAGGATGCGTTTGTTCGATCGATACCGGTCTCGTTACATCAAGCTTCCATACCGTGTAGTAAGAACAGTGAATCAGTTCATTTAACTGATTCTTCGGCAGATCTCCGACATACTTCACGCTGTCCTTTGCAGATGCTGCCGGAACATGAATTACATCAATGCTCTGCTGTACATGTAACTGACGCGGCTTGCCATTCTGCAGACGGTCATAATCATATACACGATAGGTAATGTCACTGTTCTGCTGTGTCTCCAGGATCAGGCAGCCACTGGTAATCGCATGTACGGTTCCAGGATTGATCTGGATGAAATCACCCTTCTTAATCGGAACACGGCGGATGAACTCGTCCCACTTACCTTCCGAAATCATTTTCGTAAGTTCTTCCTTCGTTTTCGCATTATGGCCGACAACAAGTTCTGCGCCCTCCGGGCAATCCAGAATGTACCAGCATTCGGTTTTTCCTAAGGATCCATTCTCGTGAACCTGTGCGTAGGCATCGTCCGGATGCACCTGGATACTTAAGTTATCCTTTGCATCGATAATCTTAATCAGCAGCGGGAAGCGGTCTCCTTCTTCATTACCAAAGAGGTACGGCTCTTCCTTCCATAATTGGGAGAGTGTTTTCCCTTTGAAAAGACCTTCCTTCACAACACAGTCTCCGTTCTGATGAGCGCCGATTGCCCAGCATTCTCCGGTATCATCACCTGGAATGTTGTATCCGAAAAGACTCCTCAAACGGTTTCCTCCCCAGATCATTTCCTTGAACACCGGCTTCAGGAACAGAATCGGCCTCTGTTTGGTATTAATGGACAAAATTGCTCCGTTCGTTTCAATTACCTTCTGATACCAGAATGCAGAATCCTTTACGATTCGCTTCTGGGTTGCGAAATCCACATGGACAATACCAAATCGCTCAGTATAGCCCTTATCCCATTCAAAGTTATCTAAGAAGGTCCACAGGAAGTAACCACGGACGTCCACACCTTCATCATTTGCCTTCTGCAATGCAGAAATATACATATCGAGAAAGTTCTGACGATTCGGATCGTGCACTCTTCCATCGAGAGAAACATCATCATGACAGGACATACCGTTCTCCGTGGCAAACAGTGGAAGCTTGTAACGCTCATAAATAAACTTCACACCCCAGTAGAAGCAGTCCGGAGTAACCGGCCAGTTGGCTGCGGTCTTCGGAAAGCCTTCCGGTCTATCTGGGAATTCGATTTCTCCGTTTTCGCCGGCTTTTACAAAGTAGCCATTGTAAATATTCTGTCCCATGAAATCCAGCGGCTGGGAAATCAGCTTCATATCCTCATCGGTGATTTCCGGCAGATACTCTGCGAACTTCTTTAATCCCTCCTCCGGATATTTTCCTAAGAATACCGGATCGTTAAACCATGCCACATTCCAGGTCCAGTTATCCATCGGCTGATAGAAGCCAAACAGTACCTTTCTTGCTGCCTCCACATCCTCCGGCTTATTGCTTACCGGATATGCCATACCGCAGGTCGGCGCATATCCAACCTTAATCGGACGGCAGGCATATTTACGAAGATTAATAACTGCCTGTCCATGTGCACGCAGTGCATTGTGTGCAATCTGGAACACATCCTTGTACGGAAGGTGAAGACCCGGTGCATGGATACCGGACATATGCCCGATTCCAACGAAGCATTCCGGCTCATTTAAGGTAATAAAGTTCTCACAAATATCCGAAAAGTTCTCCGCAACAGCCTTGGCATATTCGCCAAACCACTGGATAACCTCTTCATTCAGCCAGCCACCCTTGTCTTGTAATGCCTGAGGAAATTCCCAGTGATACATGGTCAGATACGGCTCAATGCCATTCTTCTTCATTTCAAGAATCATGTCCCGGTATAAGGCAACTGCCTTTTCATTAACCTTTCCGGTTCCCTCCGGAATCAATCTTGCCCAACTGATGGAAAAACGGTATGCCTTAATTCCCATCAGTCTCATCAATGCAAAATCGTCCTTGTAGCGGTGCATATGATCACATGCCACTTCCGCTCCATAGCCATCCTTGGTGCCGCCCTCCGCAATGAACTTATCCCAGATCATTGCTCCTGCGCCATCATCTGCATCTCTTCCTTCAATCTGGTAAGCGCTGCTTGCAACACCCCAGACAAAATCGTCACGAAACATTTTCCTGTTCTCCTTTATTCTTGCATCCTATTATTTCAAGCAGTACTGCTTTCTATTACTTTACAGTGTAAGCTTCTCATCAGACGAATCTGCCGGATTATGGATTTCTTACGCATCCGGTCCTTTGGAGCCAATCACAGATACCAGATAGAACGGTACCTGATCGTCCTCATGGTTTTCTATGATACGGATCTGTACATGATGCTTTTTAAGCTCGGTGTGCCGGGTTATCGTCTGAATAAACAGGCAGTCCCCCCAGTCTTCCTCGAAGTTTCCGTCAAGGACAGTTCTCGTGCTTTCGTCTCCATCCACAATGACCTCTGCAATCGGAGTCGGTCTGTGGATCGTTTTGCGATACTGGATCGCTATTCCTGTTGCTTCCACATCAAAGGAGATCTCATCTCCCACGTTGGAAGCAATAAAGCCTCCACTGAAAATATCCAGGAATTCCTTCTTCTTATTGGGATCCTCCCGGAAACCATTCAGAACCGGCGTACTGTTATAATTTTTATATCGTACCGAATTCTCATACTCATTGGCAGTAATCGGGCTCGGAAGTGTTTTCCCGTTAAAGTCAGGAGCTGCTTCTTCCTCCTTACGATCCTGATAAATTTTCTCTAAGAATGTGGTAATGACCTTTGCAACCAGGGCATGACCGTCATCATTCGGATGAAGATCATCCGGAGTAATTTCACGATTCTTAATCTGTCCGGATTTTACCGGAGGCAGAATAGTACTCTTCATACTGACCATAGGAAGCTGGTAGGCACGTGCTACTGCTGCATGCTGATCCTCTGCACTGCTTCCGTCATCATACCGGACGTTGTTCATTAAAAGAACCGCCGGTGCACTTTCATCACCATAAACCTTCCGTATCAGACCTTCATAGGTCTCTCTGAAAAATTCATTGTTATCATCATTTACTGCAAACTCAATCAGAATAAAGTCAGGCTTCTTCTGTAATAAGTGCTGCTCCACTCTGGATACACCAAACTGTGAGCTGGTACCTCCAATTCCTGCATTGATATACTCTATCTGACTCTCGGGGAATTTTTCCTTCCACCACTTATATACCAGATAAGCATAGCATGTTTCAGGTGTGGAAGACAGACTGCCCTGTGTGATGGAGCCACCAAGGAATCCAACCTTAACCGGCTTTCCTGCTTCTGCCTTTTTCATGCATTCTTTAATACGCTTCCAGTTACCTCTGTTTAACTCACCCTTTTCAAAATCTACCGGATATCTCATAGACACCTCTCCAACCTTTTCTATGGAAAATAAATAACTATTCAGAAAGGCCTGCTTTGCAACAGGCCTTTCCGGTCTTTCTTACATTCTTTGTAACTATTGTAACTATCTGATACCGATTTCTGTATCTGTTTCCGTTAATTTGCTGTGCTCCTTAATGTAAGCAACAATATCCTCGAACTGGGTAAAGGCAAGGCCTACATAGCTGTCTGCACAGCCATAATAGATTGCAATTCTTCCGGTTTCCGGATCATGAATCGTTGCACAGGGGAAACATACGTTAGGAACGAAGCCTCTTTCCTCATACCACTCTTCCGGAGTAAGCAGGAAGGTCTCACAACGATATTTTACAATAGAAGGATTCTCAAGATCAAGGATTGCACCACCGATGGAGTAAACAAATCCGTTACAGGTTCCGCTTACGCCATGATAGAACAGCAGCCAGCCTTCGCTTGTCTCGATCGGGGCAGCGCCACCGCCGATTTTGACAGATTCCCACCATTCGCTTCCCTGACTCATTACATGTCTGTGCTTGCCCCAGTATACCAGATCCGGGCTTTCGCTTAAGAAAATATCACCAAACGGTGTATGTCCACTGTCGGAAGGTCTGCTTAACAGCATGTAGTTGCCGTTAATCTTACGAGGGAATAATACGGCATTTCTGTTGTAAGGAATGAACGGATTCTCCAGTCTTGTGAAGGTCTTGAAATCTGTGGTCTTCGCCATACCAATGGAAGCACCGTAAAAATCCTGGCACCAGATAATGTAATAGGTGTCTTCCACCTTTACAAGTCTCGGGTCATAGGCATATCTGGGCATGAAGGGTTCTCCCTTTTCGTTTACAAAAGGAATCTTTTCCTTATCGAAATCCCAGTGAATGGCATCCTTGCTTCTTCCCATATAGATATAAGGGATACCGTTTGTCTGCTCTCCACGGAACACACCGATGAATTCATCGCCGTAAGGCATTACCGCACTGTTAAAGATTCTCGCAACACCCTCTACCGGATTTCTTCCGATAATCGGGTTTTCTGTATATCTCCAGATCGGTGCTCCTGTTAAATTTGCGGGTCTTTCCTGCCAAGGAACATTCTTAACAGGAGGGGCAATCATTTTTAATTCGCTCATTTTCTTTTCCTTTCTGTTGGTTCATACTTTGTATGAGCCGCAGCTCATTATTTACGATTCAGATATTCCAGATTCTTCTTTACAAGGTCACATCTCTGTGCAACGCATTCTACCGAACGAAGCGGATCCTTCGGAGTATTAAATACATAATCCATCAACTTATCAATCGTTGTGGATGCAACATGCATTCTGGTATCACTGGATGCATAGTAAATATAGACATTGCCGTTTTCTGTTGCAATTGCACCGTTGGTGAACACAACGTTGGAAACGTCTCCGACTCTTTCTGCACCTCTGGGTCCGATCAGCATTCCGGAAGGTTCTGCAATCACCTTGGAGGGATCGTTTAAGTCTGTTGCAAATGCATAAATAACATAACGGAGTCCTGCTGCCGTGTTACGGACGCCATGTGCAATATGAATCCATCCCTTTTCGGTCTTGATCGGAACAGCACCTGCGCCGTTCTTTACCTCGGTAATGGTGTGATACTTACGCAAGCTGGTCATCTTTTCTTCATCAATGACTGCATGCTCGATATCATCGCATAAGCCAAATCCAATACCGCCGCCTGATCCGGTGTCAATAAAATCATCCATCGGTCTGGTGTAGAATGCATACTTGCCATTTACAAATTCCGGATGAAGAACAACATTTCTCTGCTGGGGAGAATGAAGCGTGGTTAAATTGTCAAGTCGTTCCCAGGTCTTTAAGTCCTTGGTTCTTACGATACCCGCTGCTGCAACTGCTGCGGAAAGATCACTTACGGAAGTATCCTTGCTTTCGGAACAGAATACACCGTAGATGTAGCCATCTTCATGCTTGGTAAGACGCATGTCATATACATTGGTTTCTTCCGGACAGGTATCGGGAAGAAGAATCGGATAATCCCAGAAACGGAATCCATCCACCGGACTGTCACTTTCTGCCACTGCGAAGAAGGACTTACGATCATCGCCTTCCACTCTGGCTACCAGATAATACTTACCGTTTAATTCAATTGCTCCGGAATTCAGAACTGCATTGATTCCGAGACGCTTCATGAAATAAGGGTTTGTTTCCGGATTGAAATCATACTGCCAGATTAATGGCGCATGCTCTCTGGTTAATACCGGATATTTGTACTTGTCATAAATACCATTGTAAAAATCAGGATCGATCTCGTTTTTACGGTTGATGAGCAGTTCAAGCTTGGCTGACTCAATCTCATAATGCTTATTCATTGTTAGAATTTTCCTCCTTCTTTGCGGGATCTCTTAATTACCTCGAAACACATTCTTCCGTTATGATACGGGCACTTCCAAGGCTCTACAATCGGTCTTCCCTCGTAAGGCTTTCCTTCCGGGTCTACTTCCCAGAACCACTCAGAGCCTGCACGCTTATCAATGACATGATCCTTAATAAACTGCCATTCACTCTTCGCTGCCTCCAGATATTCGGTTCTCAATGGATCCTTCTCATATCCGTTTAAGAATCCAACAACTGTTTCAGCCTGTACCCACCAGATACGATGCGTATTTACAACGCCCTTTTCACACTCATTTGCCAGAGAATGTCCGTCAAACGCAACCTTGTAAATCTGGGCGGTCAAATCCTTCGTAATCGGAGAAAGAAGCGCTTCATACTTCGGATCTCCAAGGACTTCGATGCCGCGGTCCATTAACCATGCCGTTTCAATATCATGTCCGTAGGAATGAAGGTCAATAATGGTATTCATGTTTGCATCGAAGAAAACCTCCTGGCGATGAAGCTCAGGATTATATACCTTCGTTGCAAAGGTGTCCATGATCCACTTAAGGCTTTCTGCCACTTCCGGCAGCTTTGCCACACGATAAAGCTCGGTATATGCTTCAAACACATGGAGCAGAGTATTCATCGTTTTATCTGCAATAACACCGTTTTCGGATAACTTGTCGTTCTCGATCAGATGGAATTCCTTATCAAAGGCTTCCAGATATCCGACTTCATCGGTACATTTATTTTCAATAATGCTGTATAACTCTTTGGCAATGTTCAATGCTTCTTCATCACCGGACGCTTCGTAGTATGAGCTCAATGCATAGATTGCAAACGCCTGATTATAGGTGTGTTTCGTAGTGTCCTCCGGCTTTCCGTCATACTGGATGGACCAGAAGATTCCACCGTTCTCACGATCCAGACAGCAGGTCTTCAAGAACTCATAGGCATGTTTCGCTTCGTCCAGAAGGGACTCGTCCTTAAGCAGTGTGTATGCGTTAGAGAAGAACCACATGATACGGCTGTTCAGGATACAACCCTTTACTGCTTCTTTATCTACTGCAAGATCGTAGGTCATATAGCCGTAATATCCGCCATGCTCATTGTCTCTTAATTTCTTCCAAAAGGGAATAATTGTTTGCGTAAGATGATCCTGAATTTCATTCACCATCATAATTCCGCCTCCATTAAATTCGGTAACTCAACCGTTACTCTTTCTATGATAATTATTCATAACTCAAAAATGATCCACCGGATCATTTTCTCATATGCATAGCAACATAAGAACGATTCAGAGTCTCATCCAATTCCTGAGACTCTGAATGGTTTTCTTAACCCTTAACAGCTCCGGCTGTCAATCCGGAATAAATCTGCTTCTGGCAGGTAATAAATACAATCAATGCCGGCAGAAGTGAAATAATAACACCGGCACAAATCAGGTTGTACTTGCTTCCCAAAGGACCCACGAAGGTATACAGGGAGGTTGCTACCGTCGCATATTTCTTCTTATCCTGCAGATAAAGGTTTGCATTGTAGTATTCGTTGTAGGTACCAACACCCTTCAGAATACATGCAGTAACAATCGCAGGCTTCAACAGAGGAAGCAGAATTCTGTAGAAAATGGTGAAGTAAGATGCACCATCCATGATTGCCGATTCATCCAGTGAATAGTCAATATTCTCAAAGAACTGGATGTAAATATAAATCGAAATAACATCGGTACCACAGGTCATCAGGATATAGCCAAACATATTATTGATGAAGCCTAACTTATACATCATTTCGTAAACCGCGATCTGCATTGCTACACCGGGAAGCTGGCAGGCAACTAGGAACAGATTACGGATCAGCCCATTTCCAAAGAACTCAAAACGGTTCAGTACATAAGCCAGCTGTGTTCCGATAAATACGGACAAAACCAATACGCAAACAAGGATGATCGTTGAGTTAATAAACGCTCTGCCCATTCCGGCCTTTTTAAAAGCACTTATGAAATTATCAAAGTATAACCAGCTTGAAGGGAGGGTCATAACATTGGTGCTGTTATATTCTGCATCCGGCTTAAATGCGGTTACCACACAGGAAACCAGCGGAATAAGCGCTACCAGCGAAAAGAAAACCAGTGACGCATACTTTAAAAAGATCAGAATGAATTTTTTAATATATCCAAATACGGTCATCTTATCTTCCCTCCTTCTTTGCAGCAAGCTTTGCCAGCTTCTTTTCTCTCTTAACTGCTGCATTAATATCCTCATCTTCCGAATTCTTGAAGACATACTTGAAGAACAGCTTCTGTGCCACCGTTACAATCAGTATGATGGACAGGAGCACCACTGCCATTGCCGATGCCAGACCTACCTTTTGCTGTGTATGCGCGATCTGATGCATAATAACGAAGTAGGTACCTGTTCCGTTCGCACCATCGGTAATAACGTAAGGAGGCTCAAATGCGCTTAAGGATCCGGTAATGGAAAGGATGACATTCAGAGTCAGGATTGTCTTGATGCTCGGTAAAATAATGTATAAGAACTGATGCCATTTATTTGCACCGTCCAGCATGGAGGCTTCATACAGCTCCGGATCCACGGACATGATCGCTCCGATGAACAATACCATGTTCTGTCCGAAATAACGCCATACGGAGGTTGCCACCAGAGAGTAGTTGTTGATGCTCTGGTCCTTCAGCCAGTACGGAAGATTATCCAACTGGAATCCACACCACTGAAGCACGGTATCAAATACAAAGCCTCTGGTGTAGAAGAACTTAAAAATAAAACCAACCGCAATACCGTTAATCAGGAACGGGAAGAACATAAATCCCTTGAAGATATCGCCAAATTTGGTTTTGAAACTCAGCATTGTAGCAAGATACAATGCGATTGCCAGCTGCACTACAGATCCAAGCATGTAGTACACACTCAGCTTCAGTGCTCCGAAGCAGTCACTTCTCTGAAACACCTTGATGTAATTTTTCCACCCAACAAACTTACGGGCACCGGTATATTTCATGTTATAAAAGCTGTAGCTTACCATCTCAGCAAACGGCAGATAGGTAAATACAAGCAGCAATACCAACGGGACAATCAGAAAGGCAATCATAACAAATACCTTTTGTCCGTCTCTGCTTCTGGCCCACTCGCCAAACGATCTTTTCTGTTTTTTAGTCGTAATATTAGTTGCCGCCATCTGTGACCTCCCTTTATAAATCGAGCCAAGGAGAGAACTCCCCTTGGCTCATTGATTTACTTGTAATGAACGAATCTATGGATTAGTACTTAACTTCTACTCCAAGTTCTTCCTGAGCATCGTTCCAAGCTGTAGTCCAGTCTGCCATAATGTCATCAAATGTTTCAGATCCTGTAGCTGCTGCTTCAACAATTCTCTGAACCTTATCGTTACCACCTGCATTGAAGGAAAGCTCGGATTCAGCGTTCATATCGTTAAGAAGATTTTCTTCTCCAGCAAGTGCATCCTGATCAGGTAATACGGTACATCCATCAAATGCAGAATACATTTCCGGATTCTCGCCGCCCTTAACTACAGAGTAACCGCCTTCGTTGTAGCACCATCCGGACTTCTCGGTCATCCACTTAATAAATACTAAGGAAGCTGCCTTGTTGTCATCGGAAGAGTTAACGTTGATTGCGAAGCTGTAGTCACCACCAGCCTGTACATACTGTGTTCCGTTAACGGTCATCGGGAACGGCATATATCCGATATCTTCACCGTGCTCATCTGCTGCTACCATCTGAGCATAAGCCCAAGAACCAAGTACCATACATCCGATTTCACCTCTGTTCAGCATACCCTTGGAACCTTCCCAGTCAGTTGTGGTGTAATCGTCTTCGATTAAGCCATCAGAAACTGCATCGTAAAGGATCTTGTATACAGCGTATGCGCCGGTTCCATCGCCATTGTCCTTGAAAGGCTCAGCGGTGTGAACGAACTTCTGGTTAATATAAGTATCATCACCATTAGAAACAACACCTACATAAGCATCCCATGCACCCATGGTCCAGCCTGCTGCATAGTTGGTGTAAAGAGGAATTGCGTCGGTGTTGTCCTTGATTAACTGAAGGTCAGCGATGAATTCATCAGGAGTAGTAGGAAGCTCGGTGATACCAGCCTTCTCAAATACTGCCTTGTTGTAAACGATACCGTTTGCACCAGCCATGTAAGGAATACCATAAGACTTGCCATCTACTGTATGAGCAGATATGAAGTTCAGGCTCTGGGAAAGAGTGTCATAATCGTCAAGAGGCATGAAGTATGTTGAGTAGTCAACCTTATCTACTGCAGGGATAAACATGATATCACCCCAGTCGCCGGTAGAAAGACGAAGAAGAGCATCGTCTGCGTAACCGGTAATTGCTTCTGCTTCAACAGTGATGTTCGGATATTCTTCGTTGAATGCTGCGATCATCTCATCAATTGTTCCGTCCTCAGCACGGTCAGTCTTGTGATGAATCCACTTAATTGTTGTGGTAAGGTCTGTGTAATCCTCGCCTAAGGTGATGTTGGAGTAGGTAAGTGCTCCGTCATCCTCTGTAGCTTCTGCATCAGCAGTTTCGGTTGTTTCTTCTGTAGCTGCTTCATCAGTAGCTTCTTCTGTTGTTTCTGTGTCTGCTGTAGTATCAGCAGTTGAGTCTGTGCTTGTTCCGCCACATGCTACCATAGAAAATGTCATGGCTGTTGCAAGGCAGACTGCTAAAACCTTTTTCAGTTTCATAATAAGTTTTCCTCCTTTTTTCTGAACAAAGTTTGTTTGTCCTGTAAGCTACGTTTGTAACTTAATTTAAATTATATTTAATTTATTTTTTTAATCATCACTTATTATTGCTATTTATATTATATTCTTGTTCATTTTATTCATTTCTTCTTTTTTTACAATTCCTAGGGTGTTTTTTTGTACATTTTATCTATATTCTACCCCTTAAAATCTACTTAATCGTTTACTTTGAGAGATTAAAATTAATTAATTTCTTATTTTTTAGCTTTAAAAACTATATTTAGTGATTCAGATCTATATTTAGGTATCCGAAATCCAGGTGGAGCCTGTCGGATCTGCAATTGCATATTCAAATTATTTTCTCTATAATAAGGTTTATGAATACAGCAGACTTTACTTCTATATTTAAAAAGGCTTTATTATCCACACCCAAAACTTCATCCTCGATGAAGCCCGAGGACTTCCTCGGACATCTTTTTACGACGGACGAACAGATTGCAGTCAAGACAGCTTCTGACTTTTACTCCGGCGGAAATCTTGCTGTCCGTAATTCCTGGTCCTTTGATATTCAGGAGCTTCCCTGCTTTCTGCTTCTGTACACCACAGCAGGCTGCGGCAAGCTGCTCATCAACCAGCATGTTATTTCCCTGACCGAGAACTCCCTGCTTCTGTTCAACTGCAGGCAGCGTTTCCGGATTGACATTGCGGTAAGTCCCTGGAAATATCAGGTTTTATTTTTTGACCATGCACAGGCTTCCGACTTGTTAAGCCTGATTACAGAGGAGTCCTTCTGTATTCTGGACACGACGGCTCACTCTGAATATGTTTTACATCTGGAAAAGCTTTTATACCTGATTGGTGAAAAAACAACGATTTCACAGCTTCGTGCCAGCGATCTTCTGAATCATCTGCTGACCGAATATACCATTGGATTTTTAAAGAAGGAACAGGAATTCCGGAAAATTCCATCTTATATAGAAAAGATTCATGACCTGTTCGAGGAACACTATGAAGAAAATTACTCACTTGACGATCTGGAGACAAGATTTAATATCAGCAAATACCGCATCTGCCGGGAGTTCGGTACATACTACGGCATCACTCCGCTTCAATACCTGAACCGGCGGAGAATCCGTATCGCCTGCCATCTGCTCGAAACCACCTCCCTGCGCATTCATGAAATCGGCAGTGCGGTTGGCATTGACAATACGAATCACTTCATCTCCTTATTTAAGAAATACGAGGGCTGTACACCTCTCGAATATAAAACAAGGGAACTGGCGCCATAGTCACCGGTTCCCTTTCCTTTTAATTGAGGTAACTGTTCAGTACATTCACAGTTACTAATTGAGCTTCTTTACGCTTTTTTTGATTACCATATGTCCCTCAATCGTGGTGATTCCCTTCTTGTAATGCTCACCAACCATCTTTTTCAGCAGGTTATTGATGGTCTTGCGTGCCATTTCCCCGATATCTACCTCATAAGTTGTGATATCCAGATCCCCTCTTCCGGGAATCTGATAATTATCAAAACCTACGATCGAAACATCCTCCGGGACACGATACCCCTTTTGCTTCAGGTATCCGATCAGTTCGTATGCTGTCACATCATTATTACACGCGAATGCCGTCGGCATATCCTTTGGGAGAAGAAAATCGTAATTAAATACCCTCGCTCTGGTGTCCCTTGAACGGTCATCAATGATATAATCTGCTGGGATCTCCTGCCCATGCTCCAGCATGGCCTTATAATACCCCATGTAACGATCCGTAATACTGTTAGTGGAAAGCAGCGTTCCCACATAAGCAATCTTCTTATGTCCCATCTCAAACAGATAATTTACCAGCTTATACATTCCATAATAATTATCCGTAATAACAGCATCAAATTCATGCCGGCGATCATAAAAGTCAAGACAGATATAAGGTACCTTGATGTTGCGCTCGATCAGTGCCAGATATTCGGAGGATAACATACCAATGATAATCAGTCCGTCTATCTTTTCTTCCTGAAGAAGTTTTGGAAGCACCATATCCTTTTCACTCTGCATGGAAAGTACCTCAAGTAGCGTAAAGCATTCCTTGGATGCGGCCTTCGTTGCGACAGACTGATACATCTGCCAGTAAAAGGACTGTGTCTGATCAAAATAAATCTCTGAAATCAAAACCCCGATATTATAGGTCCGCTTGTTGCTGCTTAATCTTGCAGCCGTTGGTGTCTGATACCCCATTTCCCTGGCAAGCTGTTTGATTCTTGCCCGCATTTCCTCACTAACTCCTTTTTGGTCAGAAAGCGCCTTGGAAACAGTTACTGTGCTCACATTCACGATCGCAGCAATATCTGCTAATTTTACTGTTTTTGCCATTTGCTTTTGCCATCCCTCATCCAAACTGGTCTGTCCGACTTATGCTTTCACCACATGGATCAGACGTGCTTTAAAATCTCCCCATAAATTCTGTACAAGATATCCGGCCTTCATCAGAACGTCACCGGTATAGATTCCTTCTTCTCCCTCAATCTGATAAAGCATCTCCGGATCAAGTCCTTTGAAGAGAATTCTTCTGCTGTGGTAATTCGGCCGGTTCAGCACCTGTACATAGGTAAAGAGTGCTTCTTCCTTATCCTTCCGGACAACACCATAGCAGTCAAACATATGGTTCTGGCTGTAGGATGCAATACGGTAATAATCGCCCTCCCGGACAAGGTCGTTGTATTTGTGATACATTGCAACCTGCTCGGGAATCATCTCACGGTCTTCCTGCGGAATCTTTGTTACATCAAGCTCATAGCCGAAGGTTCCTGCCAGAGCCACATAGCCCCTTGTTTCAAAAGGAGTTACTCTTCCTACAGTATGGTTCGGGCAGTCGGATACATGCGCGCCCATTGCAGAAAGAGGATAAATAAGGGAGGTTCCCTCCTGGATGACCAGTCTTTCAATCGCATCGGTATCGTCAGAGCACCAGATCTGCGGACTGTAATACAGCATACCGGGATCGAATCTGGCGCCACCACCGGAGCAGTTCTCTAACAGCAGATAAGGAAATTCCTTCATCAGGCGCTCCTGTAGTTCGTATACCGCAAGCACATAACGGTGATAAAGCTCACCCATCTGGTCTGCCGGAAGGGCAGCGGAACCGATATCCGTAAGCTGACGGTTCATATCCCATTTAACATACTCAATATGTGCACTTCTTAAAATCTTTGCTACGCTCTCATAGGTATGCTCTAAGACCTCTCTTCGGGAAAGGTCTAAGACATACTGGTTACGGCTGCGTGTTCCGACACGTCCCGGAATGGCAATCGCCCAGTCCGGATGTTCCTTGTACAGATTGGAGTCCGGCGAAATCATTTCAGGCTCAAACCAGATACCAAACTTCATGCCAAGCTTGTTTATTTCATCTGCCAGATACTTCAATCCGCCCGGCAGCTTTTCTTCATTGACTACCCAGTCACCGAGTGCACGGTTATCGTCAAAGCGGTCACCAAACCAGCCATCATCCATAACCAGCATCTCAATGCCAAGCTCCGAAGCCTGCTTTGCAATCGCAATCAGCTTCTCCGTATTAAATTCAAAATAAGTAGCTTCCCAGTTATTAATCAGAATCGGGCGCTTCTTATCCTTATATTCTCCACGGATCAGATGTTTACGGTAGAAATCATGGAAGGTTCTGGTCATTGTGCCAAGTCCGCTTGCAGAATATACCATAACCACTTCCGGTGCCTGGAAGACCTCTCCCGGATTCAGCTTCCAACTGAAGTCCTCGGGATGAATTCCCAGCATCATACGAAGCTGGTCAAACTGATTGCTCTGTACCATAGCCTTAAAGTTACCGGAATATACGAAGTTCATTGCATAAACTTCACCATGCTCGTCATCCGTTCCCTTCGTCTTCAATGCCATGAACGGATGATCCTGATGGCTGGATTCGCCTCGGACAGACTCTACAGAAAGCTTTGCATGGTTTACCGGAACGGTCTGGATATGACGTTCTCTGGCCCAGGAGCCATGAAGGGTAACCGCTTCAAAATCACGGTTATCCATATCCAGACAGGCACTCATAACCTTCGTTAAGAACAGGGTCTTCTCAGAAGGATTCACTACCTTCACACTTCTGGTAATGACATCCACATCTTCAAATACGGTATACATCAGAACCGCTTCCAGACCGGTATGGCTGTCCCTGCATGTAATTTCCAGTGTTTCACATTCCTGCTCTGTTCCAAAAGAAGCAGGGAGTCCTTCTAAGGCAGGCTTTCCTGCTGTAATCTTATGAGTAACATAATTCAAAGAAAGACCGGTATTTCCCTCTTCGGTACGAATGCTGATGCAGTCCTCGCGGTAGTCACCAAGCCCATGCGCCGGATACTCCATCGGGAAACTGTCAAGGAAAGATCCACGGTCACGATTGTTACGGGAAGGAACAAAAGGTCCCTCCTGAATTCTCAGTAAATGATCCAGATGATAATCGTTTAATTTCTGTCCATAATACACGTGTCCCAAAAACTGCTCATCATCCACAACCGCAATGACATAGCTGGTATTCTTCGTATCCAGCTTGAATAATTTCTTTACATCTTTGGAAAGATCTTCGTATTGCTGTACGCCCATAATAGCCCTCACTTAATTTCATTTTGTCATTTTATACAATCATTTTCGCTTTTGTTTAGCTAAATTCACCAACTCAAAAACGATTAATTTAATTAAATTATAAATTAAATTAATTAAATGTCAAGGTTGAACCGTTACGGTTCCCTACCTTACTGTTCACTCCTGAATCATGTTCTTACATCCCTAAAAATTCCTGTTCTTTGAGGATCTCATCCGGCACAGATTTTCCTGAATTCCGCTGCTTCTGGATCAGGTTCTCCATGCGGTGTTTCTTCTGATCCTGCTTCACATGATAATGCACAATCATCTCTTTATACATAGGATTGATTTCCAGCTTATCACAGATCATTTTTGTGAAAGGACAGTAGGTAAACAGAATGCTCCTCACCACCTTATTCAGTCTCGGTGCCCCGCTGCTTTCATACAATACCCAGGCACAATAATCCCTCACAAACATCTCCTTGAAGCTATTCTTCGCACGCATCAGATCATTCTTAATCTTCTCCCGGGCATCAGCGGAAAGCTCGCTGTTCTTCTTATAAAACTGCGCATAGTCAAAATATTCACTGGTAAGGGAACGTTCTGAAACATCATTCCATCTGGCTCCCTGTTCACGCTTGCACATCTCCCAGCGGAACTGTCCGGTCAGACGTAAGACAGACATCTGTAAATCCTCCAGATGGAACAGGGACAGCATCATTCTTGCCGGAGTTGTTCTTCTCTTTCCCTCAATTTCCTGCCACATAATTCCTCTGGTTCCAATATTCGGCATCAGAATGAAATCCGGCAGTATTTCTACATGAATATATTCCCTGGAAATTCCCGAAGCTGGATTGGCATAAACCGTTTCCCGGTAAAATGCACCATAATCCGTATTCCGGATTCCGTTCATAATCCGTTCTATGCGGTCTGCACTTATCACTGCCGAATCCAGCGTTTTCAACAGATTGTGTTCTGAAAAAATTGGGCAGTATGTACTGATATGTCCGCTCGTTGTCTTATTTACCGTCGGAAATACATTCTCCATTTCATACATGACTCTGGATTCCGGTGTGTGCAGTAAGACCGCCCCCTCTTCCTTCGTAATTTTCGCAAGGCGCTGCTGTTCATGCAGATAATCCGCATAATCCATGTCAAATTCATTACGGCTCGGATCCTTCTGTCCATGATAAATCGCCATCAGCCATTCATAATAGGAATAAACACCGCGCTTCGGATCAGTCGGAACCTGCTCTGCCATACGGTACAACGCTACCGCATTCTCCATTCCTGCCAGTTCTTCATCCATATAACCGAAATTAAAGAACATCTTCACAACCTTCGGAATGGCAGTATCCTCTACACTCTTCCGGAAAGCCTTTATATAAATCTGATTAAATCCCTTCGTCAGACCCGCACGCAGCATACGGGCATCATCTTCCGTGCTGTTCTTATTCACCAGATGTTTGTAGGTCTCCACACGCTCCCTGTACTCTGCTGCAAAATCCGGCTCACATTCTGCATATTGCAGAATCTGGTCAAGAGAATTCTTAATTTCCCCAACAATATCCTCATCCAGCTGCGCTGCTGCCTCGGTCTGCCGCTTCACCAGTTCCCCAATCTGTGTCATTCTTTTCTCGCAGTCTGCTTTTCTTACACCAAAGAATTCCTTCTGCCCATAGCCCTGTTTTTCGAGCTGGCTTAAGATTCCTGTCAGCAGCTTCTTCACCAGCAGGACGGCAACATCCTTCAAGCCGTTCTTCTTCACAATCTTTTCATAAAGGGAAAGATACAGTTCCAGAAGATCCAGACCGCTTTCATTCATCAGCAGCTCACAGATCTCCTGAATATGGTTCTTCATTCTGCCATACAGCCCCGCCATCTGATTCATGTCATCACAGGTCTTTGACATAAATCCGACGACAAAGTTCACATCCGTCCTGTTCTTATCCCACACGGAAAGCATCTGCTCCATGGTACTGTAATATCCGGAAAGCCAGTTCGGTATCTTTTCCTCCTGCGGAATATCGGAAAACTCTCCATAACGTTCCAGTTCGCCCGATGAAATATGGTTATTCTCACAGATCCGCATATAGTTCTCATAGCTTCCGGTCAGATAATCCTGCATCATCTCACAGGTTGTCTGTACTTCCTTATAACGGAGCAGAAGTTCATTAAGCTGCCGGAACAGGGATGACTGAAAATAATGCACTGCCTCCCCATGCTCCTTAAAAAACTTCTGCAGCTCCGGCACCCCGGAAGGATAATCCACAACTGCCAGATTCTCCTTTGCTACATAGCGGAAATTTGCTTCCTTATGAATCAGGTCCGGAAGACCGATCACGTCTCCGTTATGAAGTTCATAAAATCCTCCGTCAAAAGCAACGACTGCCGTTCCTCTCATGATCAGCAGCAGTCCGTTCAGCTTCTGACCTCTTTCATAAATTACTGTCCCCTTTAAAACTTCTCTCATTCCCATTGTAAGTCCGATACCTCTTCCCTACTCCCCGGTAATCCGGCCTTCATCATCAGCCCAGGCCAGTGCACAGCGTACCGCTCTCTTCCAGCCCTTCAGAAGCTGTCTGCGGTGTTCTTCTCCCATCTGATGGGTAAACTCCGTTGATAACTGCCAGTTTTCTTTAATTTCATCCTTATCCTTATAATAACCACAGGCAAGTCCTGCAAGATATGCTGCACCAAGTGCTGTCGTCTCAATACATTCCGGCCGATAAACTCTGGCTCCCAGAATATCCGCCTGGAACTGCATCAGAAAATCGTTCGCACTCGCGCCGCCATCCACCTTCAAGCCGGCAATGGATACCTCCACATCTTCCTCCATGGCATGCAGAACATCCGCTGACTGATAGGCAATGGATTCCAGTGTTGCCCGGATAAAGTGCTCCTTCTGGCAGCCTCTGGTAATTCCGACAATCGTTCCTCTTGCATAGGGATCCCAATAAGGTGCACCCATGCCGGCAAAAGCCGGAACCAGATAAACTCCTCCGGTATCCTCTGCTCCATTCGCATATTTCTCCGTTTCCGATGCCTTTTTAATCATCCGCATACCGTCACGAAGCCACTGAATTGCGGCACCTGCCACGAACACACTTCCCTCGAGTGCATATTCCACCTGTGCGGAGGTACTTGCTGCAATGGTGGTAAGCAGTCCGTGCTTTGAAGCAATGGCTTCCCGCCCGGTATTCATTAATAGGAAGCAGCCGGTTCCATATGTATTTTTCACCTGTCCCTTTTCAAAGCAGCACTGTCCGAACAGTGCCGCCTGCTGGTCCCCGGCGATTCCGGCAATCGGAATCGTACCACCCAAAACAGAGCTTTCGGTATAACCATAGATACAGCTTGACGGCTTCACCTCCGGAAGCATACATTCTGGAATATGGAAAAGCGCAAGCAGCTCCTTATCCCAGCACAGCTTATGAATATCAAACAGCATCGTTCTGGATGCATTCGTATAATCCGTTACATGAACCTCACCCTTGGTGAGATTATAAATCAGCCAGCTGTCCACAGTTCCAAACAGCAGCTCCCCACGTTCTGCACGTTCTCTGGCTCCATCCACATGATCCAGAATCCATGCAATCTTTGTTGCGCTGAAATACGCATCGGGAATAAGTCCTGTCTTTTCTTTAATAAAATCGCTGTAACCAAGCGCCACCAACTCATCAATCCGGTCTGCGGTTCTCCTGCACTGCCATACAATCGCATTATAAATGGGTTCCCCGGTCTTTCGATCCCAGATAATAGTTGTTTCACGCTGATTCGTAATTCCGATTGCCGCAATGTCCTCCGGCTGTGCCATGACCTTTGCCATCGCCTCCGTTGTCACGGCAAGCTGGGAAGCCCAGATTTCTCTCGGATCATGCTCCACCCACCCCGGCTGTGGATAGATCTGTGAGAATTCCTTCTGTGCCATGCTGTAAATTTCCCCGTTCTTTTCAAAAAGAATACAGCGGGAACTGGTCGTACCCTGATCCAATGCCATAAGATATTTTGCCATACCACGTACCTCCTATTCCATTGCAGATGTTGCCACAATATCGATTCCGGTATCTGCAATATTGGAAATCAGAATGTCTCCTACCCGGATCGGTGCTGCTGCCACCGCCTTACGGAGAATCCCCATACATTCGCCAATCTTTCCCTTCGGGATTTCACCATTTGTTTTCACTGAAACCACCTGATTTCTTCTGCCCTCTACCTTTATTAAAGAGGTCAGTGTCCGGACAGGCGCCGTAAACTCATTCCGTGCGTAAGCCTCACCCTTCGGACAGGTATTTCCCGTAATATCAAGTATTCCGTCATCATTCCTCTTAACGGTAACCAGACATCCCAGCGGACATCCGATACAGATCACCTGACTGCTTTTATCAAATCCTTCCGGAATAGTATTCTTGGATTTCGCAGGAATTTTCAGGCGGACCGCTTCTCCCCAGTCCTCTTCTCCCTGCAAAATATGCTCTGCTGCATATTCTCCTGCATGAACCGCTTCCTCCGATACGTGATCGACAAGATCATGTACGTGGAGGACATTTCCACAGGCAAAGACACCTTCTACCGTTGTTTCCAGCTTCGCGTTAACCACAGGTCCCTGCGTCATGGAATCCATCTGTGCACCTGCCTGGATACTCAGCTCGTTCTCCGGAATCAGACCACAGGAAAGAAGGAGTGTATCGCATTCCACATACTGTTCGCTGCCCGGAATGGGTTTTAGATTCTCATCCACCCTGGAAATGGTAACACCCTCAATCCGGTCTGCTCCATGGATCTGTGTCACCGTATGACTGAGCATCAGCGGAATATCATAATCGTCCAGACACTGTGCAATATTTCTCCGTAAGCCGCCCGAATACGGCATAATCTCCGCAACGAGTTTTACCTTTGCGCCCTGCAGTGTCATACGCCGCGCCATAATCAGACCAATATCTCCGGAGCCTAATACAACGACACTCCTGCCCGGAAGCCTGCCTTCAATATTGACATAGCGCTGTGCTGTTCCGGCTGAAAACACACCTGCCGGACGATATCCCGGAATGTTCATGGCTCCACGTGAACGTTCCCGGCATCCCATGGCAAGCGCCACTGCTTTGCACTCGATCTGAAACATGCCCTGTTCCTTATTCATCGCCGTAACCACACACGTTTTACCGCCCTGCACATCTACTACCATGGTATTCAACAGATACTTCACACCGGAAGCCTTTATCTTTTCTACATAACGGTTCGCATATTCCGGTCCTGTCAGCTCTTCCTTGAAGGTGTGAAGTCCGAATCCATTGTGAATGCACTGATTCAGGATTCCGCCAAGCTCCCTGTCCCTCTCAAGGATCAGAATGTCCTTAATACCCTTTCCTTCCGCGGCAAGGGCTGCTGCCATGCCCGCAGGCCCGCCGCCAATAACAACAAGTTCTGCTTTCATCCTACAAGTCCTCCCCATCTTCTTCCGGAAGTACATAATAAGATCCTTCCTGGGCTTTCTGAATTCTGCTTTCGTCTACCGACAATTCCCGCGCCAGAATTTCGACTACCCTCGGATTGCAGAAGCCCGACTGGCATCTTCCCATACCGGCACGTGTTCTGCGCTTCACGCCATCGGTCGTCGTTGCCCCGAGAGGACGGTGAATCGCATCCAGAATCTCCCCCTCGGATACCATCTCGCATCGACAGATAATATTCGCATAGGCCGGATTCTGCTGAATCAGAGCATGCCTCTCTTCATCGGTTGCAAGCGCCATACTCGGTATTCCCTTTCTGGCCGCAATGAAGTCATCCTTCTTCTGCGGTTTCAAAATCCCGGCCACGAGATCTGCCACATATTCTCCGGTTGCCGGAGCACACGATAATCCCGGAGATTCCATGCCTGCCACATCAATAAATCCCGGCGCATCCGGCACTTCTCCGATCATAAAGTCATCCTCTTTGTAATAAAGTCCTTCTTTGTTCTTAAGCTCTGTTCCCTTCACAAGTCTTGCACGGAGTCCTGCAAAAGAAGTAATCACCTGACGAAGCGGCACTTCCTTCACGCTTAAGGCTGCCTTTTCTTTCACAAGAGTAAGGCCTGCGCTTGAGGTGTCCACACCCTCTTTGTTCTCCTGATCCTCCGCGGTCGGTCCGATCAGCAGATTGCCATGAACGGTTGGAGTTACGAGAATTCCTTTACCCAATGCGGTAGGAAGCTGGAAAAGCGTATGGCTCACCATCTTTCCGACACTCTTGTCACAAAGGAGATACTCTCCCTTACGGGGCTCAATCTCAATCTTCTGATCACTTACCATATTATGAATCTGATCTGCATAAACACCGGCTGCATTAATGACTGTTTTTGCTTCGTAGTCCCTCTGTGTACCATCCGGAGCTGTGGTATGAATCCGGTATGCTCCCTCACCTTCCTTTGCTGCATCTGCATGGATTTTCTCAATTCCGGTTACTTTCGTTCCAAGATTAAATTCCACACCGTTCACTGCTGCATTTTCCGCGAGCGCAATCGTAAGTCCGAACGGACAGACAATGCCTCCTGTAGGCACATAAAGAGCAGCCACTGCCTGATCGCCGATCTCCGGCTCCAGCTTCAGCAGCTCCTCTCTTTCTACAATCCGAAGATCTTCCACACCGTTTTGTTCTCCACGATGCAGAAGCTCCTCTAATTTATTCCGATCCTTATCATCAAAGCAAAGCACCAGGGAACCATTCTGCTTATATGCAAAATCAAGCTCTCGCGAAAGCTGCCGGAGCATCCGGCTTCCTGCCACGTTCAGCTTCGCCTTTAATGTTCCGTTCTTGGCATCATATCCGGCATGGGCAATGCCGCTGTTTGCCTTCGAGGTGCCTTCACAGATATCCGTACAGCGTTCCAGAACTGCAGTTTTCAGCTGATACTTTGACAATTCTCTTGCAATGGCACTTCCGTTTACCCCTGCCCCAATAATCACTACATCATACATACCCAATCCCTCTCTGTTCCGGCAGCCGCCACTATACATTTGGAAACTTTTTAATTACCGTCATCTTTAGCTGACCCTCACGGAAGCCAATCAGAATTTCATCTGCCAGACTGGCTACAATTGACTTCTCCAGCTCATCCCAGATTTCCCGGTTGTCCCTGTTTTCTTCTTCATATCTTGTAAGCTGCCACAAATCCATACCATTACTCTGGAATCCGGTAATCACCTGATTTTCAAGATAATTGGAGGCAACCGCCATTTCAGGAACACTCGCACCGGTCATGGTATCAATTGCCTTTAAGATCTTACCTTTAAATCCCTTATATACCTCATTACTCTTGCTGGAAGAAACCTTCACAAAGGCTTCTTTCTCTGCTTCCTCAAGATGAAGCTGGGCATCCAGATGGAGCTTATATTCATTCTTCTCATTTTCCATATAAAACTCTCCGCGGACGAATCCAAGAATCCCCCGTTCAATACCAATCATTTCTTCTGCAAGAAGTCTTAAGTGAATCGCCGGCTTATGCGGGAGTCTGTTATAAACTGCCGCAATTTCAACCTCCTTTAAGACATCCATCAGATCTTCTTCTCCACCTGTTAAAATACACTTATTCGTAACCATTTTCTTTTCCTTTCTTATCATGTCTATTATCATGTTGTAACGTAACTGTTTCGTGCCTTCACAGTTACGATGCAAAATCCTGCATTCGTATCTCTTCTGTCTTTATCCGGCGCTTTCCTCCTTTCCATCAGAAAGCTCTATGGTATAACGTATTTCCTGCATCCGGAGGTCAAGCTCCGCACTGGTCTTTGCGCAGTCACTCAGTTCAGCGGAGATTTTTTCCAGAAGCTTTGGCTGCAGATCCTTCTTGTAACGCATCTGATGCTCCAGATTAGCCCAGAATTCCATCGCAATCGTCCGAAGCTGTACCTCCACCTTTACATTCCGCTTCTCATTCTGCAGAAAAATCGGGACACCGATGATCAGGTGTAAGCTGCGATATCCGTTTCCCTTCGGATTACGGATATAATCCTTCATTTCAATCAGTGTGACATCGTCCTGCCGGATCAGGCAGTCCGCCAGCATGTATATATCATCGATAAAAGAACAGATCACGCGCACCCCTGCGATATCAAACAGATTTCCCTCAATTGCCTCCAGTGTCATAGGAAGCCCTTTTCTTTTCATCTTCCCATAGATGCTCTCTGTCGATTTCAATCGGGACTTGATGCTTTCGATCGGATTATGATCGTTCTGCAGGGAAAGTTCTTCATTCAGGACCTTAAACTTCGTCTCTACCTCCATGATCGCGCAACGGTATCGACCCATAAGCTCCCGGGCATCCTGTATGAGTTCCCGGAAATCAGCCAGCTCTTCCACTCCCGGAAGCCGCTTGTCTTCTTTTGCTTCGTTTACTTCTTTCATTATTTCTTTTATATTTTCTTCTTGTTTCTTTTCCTGTATTCCCATAGCAGATTCCTTTAACTCATTTCATAGTGAAATATAGAACAGAGTTCTGAATAGTTACCAGAGGTTATTATATCATAGATGAAGGAATGAAACAATCCGATAACCAATCTGAACAGGGCTGGCATTACTGCTGAACAAATAGCAGCAACTACTTTTCCATTGAGAATCCTCTTAACATGTGGTACAATAAGCGCGGTATAAAAACGAGCAATAAACAGCTGTTTCAAACCACATTCATAAGCTGATCAATTTGGAGGAGAACCATGGAAATCAAGAAATCAAAAAACAACACTTCACTGAAGGTCTCCATCATGGGTCGTGTCGATACTACTACCGCGCCCCAGTTGGAATCTGAATTAAAGGCGGAGCTGAACGGCATCACGGATCTGTATCTGGACTTTGCAGAGGTTGAATATATTTCTTCTGCCGGACTTCGTGTCTTATTATCCGTCCAGAAAATCATGAACCGTCAGGGTAAAATGGTACTTTCTAATGTCAATGAAGCCATAATGGAAATTTTCGAAGTAACCGGATTTACGGACATACTGGATATTGAATAATCATATGAGCCAGTCAAAGGATCGTTTTACCAGGCGAATGTTCTTTGCTCTATGGCGTCCTGCCATGCTGACATCCTTCTTTTTTGCCGTAAGCGACATGATGGATGCCATCGTTGTCGGACAGAAGCTCGGAGCGGTCGGGCTTGCAACCATCAGCCTGATTCTCCCGGTTTATGCAGTCAACTGTATGTTTGCCCACGGGCTTGGTCTGGGCGGTGCCATCCATTATTCCCATCTGCTTGGACAGGGGAAAACCAAAGAAGCATCTGACTGCTTTCACAGTGTAGTCTGGTTAGCACTGGGACTCAGTATCACTGCTGCCGTCCTGGGAAGTGTATTTATCGAGCCATTACTGGCTCTTTTGGGGACACATAGTACGGATGGCCTCTTATACGAATCCACGAAAAGCTATCTGCATATTCTTCTGTTAACGACGCCTTTATTTTATATGTCCAATATTTTAAGCTATTACCTGCGGAATGCCAACAAACAGTATTTCGCAGGCATTGGGACTGCCATTGGAAACATTTGTGATATTCTGTTGAATATCGTGCTGGTTATCGTATGGAATATGGGAGCACAGGGAGCAGCCTTGTCTACCGCATTGGGTCAGACGGTTACCATCGGTATCTATCTTCCCTACTTCTTAAACCGGAAGCATGATTTACACTTTGCATTCCCTGAGAAGCGTTGGCTTTCTCCTGCATTTTCGAACCTGAAGGCAGGTCTGTCAACCTCCATACAATATCTGTATCTGATGGTTTTCCTGTTTATCAGCAACCATCTGCTGATCCGGCTCGGAGGGGAAGAGGCAGTAGCTGTTTTTGATGTAATCCAGAACATCTCCTGCTTTATCCTTTATCTGTTCGAGGGAATCGGACATTCCATGCAGCCCATTCTGTCTACCTATCACGGTGAGCATAACCGATTCGGTATACAAAATGCAGCAAAGCTTGGATTTGCAGCCGGTCTTTGTACAGGCTGTGCTGTCATTTTCATGATCAGCATGTTCCCCTCAGAAGTATGCAGGCTGTTCGGTATCGCCGGAAGCTCTGCAGAGCCTCCGACATGCATTGCCTTGCGGCTTTACTGTATTGCTGCAATATTTGCAGGCATCAACATTCTTCTGTGCTGCTATTATCAGGCATGCGAAAATGAAAAACCGGCTTTTCTGCTGGAAACACTTCGCGGGGCGGCATTGCTGCTTCCTGCAACCTTTTTGTGCTTCCGCCTTGGTCTGCCGCTTTTCTGGCTGCTGTTTTTGTTGACTGAGGTCGGTTCTCTGATTATTTTTTTGCTGCTTGGCATCGGCGGCCGTTACCAGATGAGGGATCTGCCCGGAGAACGGATTTTCCAGCGGACAATTTCCAGCAGTACCAGCGGAGTTATGGACATATGTACAGAGCTCGAAGACTTCTGCAAACTCTGGAATGTCAGTCCCAAACAACAGATGATGGCTGTCATGACGGTGGAAGAAATCGGTATGGCCATCCTGAAATATGGCTTTCACGGAAGAACAGATGGATATATCCAGCTCACAGCCATCATGGAAGAAAACAACGTACTGGAGCTTCACCTGCGAGATGATGCTACAACCTTTAATCCCTTCAGTATGGAAACGCACCGTGCCAGTCGAAAGGAAGCCTTCGATATGGACAGCATGGGAATCTTAGTGATCAAGCAACAGGCCAAGGAATTCTTCTATCGGCGTTATCACGGCTTCAATACATTGATTATCAAGCTGTAACCATTCTGAATAGTTACCAGAATAGCTGCAATAAGATAAATAAAGCCCTTCGGGAGTAATGAAATGAGACAGTTAGAGCAGAACCTGACTGAGGGTTCTTTAGGAAAAAAGATATTTTTATTTAGTCTGCCATTAATGCTGAGCAACCTCTTACAGGTCCTCTTCAATATGGCAGATATTGCTGTTGTCGGTAAGTTTGCCGGAAGCAATGCACTTGGATCTGTCGGCTCCACCTCAATACTTGTAACTTTATTTACGAGCTTTTTAATTGGGGTCGGCGGTGGAATCAATGTACTCGTTGCACTTCATATTGGCAGTGGTAATAAAAAAGAAGCGAAGGAAACCATCACAACAGCCTACGTGATTTGTCTCTGCATGGGAATCCTCCTTCTCATAATCGGAATTTCAAGTGCCCGTGGCATCCTAACATTAATGAATACCAAGCCGGAGTTGATTGATGGAGCCGTTCTGTACCTGCGAATTTATTTCCTGGGACTCCCCGCTGTTGGTGTGTATAACTGCGGCAATGCTGTTCTGAGCGCTGCCGGGGATACGAAGAAACCTCTTTATTTCCTGTCCATTGCCGGAGCGATCAATATTGCCTTGAATCTGCTGCTTGTGATTGTCTTTCATCTGGATGTTGCCGGTGTTGCCATTGCAAGTATTATTTCCCAGTACATCTCTGCCATATTAATCACTTATGCCATTACACATGGAGACAGGGTATATACCATTGCCTTACGCCGCCAGTCCTTAGACTCTCTTGTCATAAAGGATAAGCTGACTGCCATTTTAAAGCTGGGACTTCCTTCCGGCTTACAAAATATGGTCTTCATGTTCGCGAATCTCTTCGTCCAGGTTGGTGTAAACAGCTTCTCGGCAACCATGGTTGCCGCCAATTCTGCTGCCGCCAATGCAGACGGACCGGTATATGAAGTCATGGCTGCCTTTTATGTTGCCTGCAGCAGCTTCATGGGACAGAATCTCGGTGCAAAGAAAAAGGACCGCGTCTTAAAGAGTTACTTTGTAAGTCTGTCCTATTCCTTCTTTATCGGACTGATTCTCGGACTTACGATCCTCTTTATGGGTCCTAATTTCCTGTTATTATTTACTTCTGATCCTGCGGTAATCGAACTTGGCATGTACCGCCTTAAAATTATGAGTGTATCCTATGCATTCTCTGCCTTTATGGATTGTACCATCGCCGCCTCCCGTGGACTTGGCAGGACGGTTGTCCCCACCTTTATCGTGATTATGGGCTCCTGCGTCTTCCGTGTGATCTGGATTTATACCATCTTCGCCTACTTTAAAACCATTCCGTCCCTGTACCTGCTCTATATCTTCTCCTGGACCATTACTGCGACGGCTGAAATTATTTATTTTCAGGCAATTTACCGGAGGGAAATGAGGAGAGTGTAAGTTACCGAATATATTCCCCTAACATTTCATAAACACACTCCCTTATTTCGTTAGCTGTTTTTTGGGACTTTGCAACATTGAGTCCTATCTTTTCAGCAACCGCAAGAATATCTTCCATTCCCGGATTCACTCCATTTCCGTTAACCGTAGTGGCATGCTCGCCTCCAAGAGAACTAGAATAAGTAAGATCATACGCTGGTGATAAGATCCATCTTTGTGCTTTTTCCTCATAGAGATAAGTAAAATTCTTCGAGTGATCATCTCTGTTATGGGCAAATACATTAAAGCACATAAGTCGGTAGAGTTTTTCACATTCTTCCATTGATCTGGTAAGCTGGAGTGTAAGTTTCATTAAAATATCATAATCCAGATTGGGTATTCTATGAGAAGTCTCCAAAAGCCCTGCTGCCGATACCATATGAACCTTTCCTTCCTCGCCTTTTCCCCTTCTGTCAAAACGTTTTGTTCCAAAATACCCTTTTGTTTTTTTTGAAGGAAACAGTCTTACTTCTTCCATATTCAGCCCACATGCCTGTGCACAAAGTGCATAATCATATTCCTGTTTTCCTATATCCTGACTGTCATCTGATGACGGAAATTTAATGATCCAGTCTTCCTCTCCAACCTTCGTTAATATTTTAGGCCGCGCTCCTCCTGAGGACCCTCCCTTTGCAAATAAATAATCTAAATTTTCACTCGATTCTGTATTTAAAATCCGCGAGCACTCTCCTGCAATTTCATCCAGTGACAAATCACCCTGCACATTTTCCATTAGAATGACGGGACGGTAGGTTAATGCGCCCATACCAGAATTACCGACAATAGCCAGTCGTTCCAAACTGCCAATTGTCTGTGGGTTAAGTCCGTTTCTTCTCATCAGACGATCTACCAGAAGACGTCCCCATCCATCCGGCAAACTGTCTGCGAATGCACCGAAAAGTCCCTCAAAGGGATCTATCTTTGGTACAAAAACTTTCTTTTCCAGTGGTAGTGAAAATGGACTGATTGAGAAACCATCCCGCAGCCATTCCCCATCATATTCAAATGCTGCCAGCCTGTTCTCATACAAGGCCATGGTTCCAACCTGTCTGTCATGATAAAAAACATCAATCTTATTTAGTCTGTGCATGAATTACCTCCTCAATGGAAGCAAATGGTACCTTGCCAAATAATTCTTCAAGTTCTCCCTCTACTTCAAGTGCTATAGCTATTTTTGTAAGCGACTGAAGTGAAATCTCCCCCGTTTGTTCAAACCGTTTTAACGATCCGAGACTTACACCGGATCTTAGGGCAAGACTCTTCTGTGAAAGTTTCTTTCTCTTGCGAAGCTGAACCATTCTCTCTGCAATCTCTGTATTAATTTCTTTCCATGTTTTTTGATATAAATTAATCATGCTAATATATTAGCCCGAATTGCAATTTTTATCAAGCTTGGAATAATATATTATCTCGATTTATAAAAAGCAACCTGCTCTTGGCTTGGGCGGTTGCTTTTTTGATGTCTGGATCTTAGTTGATCTTAGTTAGTTTATCCTTTTTCTTGCATCTCCTCCAGTTCAGTTTCTGTCTCAAGCATCCGTTCAAGAAGGCTTTCCTGATTCTGCTCTTCCTTCTGCTTCTGCTCTTCAAGCTCCATAAGCTTCGTGTAGTCGGAAGCCAGTGCCGGATCCATGATCTGCATCTGCAAATCTGCAAGTCTCTGTTCGCTTTCTTCCAACTGCTTTTCGTACTTTGCCATCTGCTGCTTTAAGCGGGACAGAATTTTGCCGGGATTATAATAGGTCTTCTTGTCAAAAACATCATTCAATGTTGGTGTTTTGTCCGATTTCTTTTCGTTTCGTTCTGCCTCTTCCTTTGCCTGATTCAACTGTTGCTGCTTCAACTCTTCCTTCTGCAGGCGTTCCAGATATTCCTCATAACCACAGTCATAAAAGACCGTTTTATCCTGCTTAAAATCAAGCATTCCGGTTGCGATTTCCTTGATAAAGTAACGGTCATGGGAAACAAACAGAATCGTTCCGGTATAATTCTTCAACATATTTTCCAATGCTTCCTTGCCAATGAGATCCATATGGTTCGTCGGCTCATCCAGAATCAGAAGATTCGGCCGCATCTTAAACATCTTACACAAGGCAAGACGTACCTTTTCTCCTCCGGAAAGCTGTCCGAGCGTCTTAAATACTTCTTCTCCGGTAAAAAGGAAGCTTCCTAATGCATTACGCACCTCTACTTCCTTCAAGGTCGGATACATGTCCCAGAAATCATTAAGCACAGTCTTATCCGGATACATACTTTCTGCGACTGCTGCCTGCTGGTCAAAATAACCAACCTCCACACCGGTTCCAACAGTATAGCTTCCCCCAAGAGGAGGAAGCTGTCCCATTAGAGTCTTTAACAGGGTAGATTTTCCCTTTCCGTTTTCCCCGATAATAGCGACACGCTCTCCCTTTTTGAGGGTAAAGGATACCTTACTCAGGACATGATCGTATCCGATTTCCAGCGCTTTCAGAGTCAGTACATCGGTATAACTGGTTGTCCTCGGAAGGAACTGACCGCGGAATGCCTTGGTGTCAAATCTGCGGGGCTTCTCGATCAGAACCATGTGCTCTAACTGCTTTTCTTTGGAATGCACCGAAGCTACTTTGGTCGGGGTATTCTTCCACTTCTCAATCCACTCGGCGAGACGCCTGATCTCCTTCTGCTGCTCCTCGTAGTCCTTTTCCTGCTTTAAAGCAGCCTCTTCCTTTAACTTCATAAAGGTTGTATAGTTGCCCGGATACCGTTTGATCCGATGATATTCAATTTCATAAGTTACATCAATGATGCGGTCTAAAAACATCCGGTCATGGGAAACAATCACAACTGCCTTGTTATAGTTCTTTAAATATCCTTCGAGCCATTCAATCGTTGGCAGATCCAGGTGGTTCGTGGGCTCATCCAGAAGCATAATGTCCGGACGGCTCAGAAGCAGTTTGATAAAAGCCACCTTGGTCTGCTGTCCTCCGGAAAATGTTCCGATCGGTCGGGTAATATCCTTCAGGTCAAAGCCAAACTTCTGGAACATCGTTTCCATATCACGACGATATGTATAGCCTCCCATTGCCTCCATTTGATCCTGTAGAGAGGAGTACTCATACATCCACTTCTGATCATGATCGGTTTCCATGATGTCCGTAAGCTCTTTCATCCTGCGTTCACAGGCAAATACCGGTTCAAACACCTTCAAAATTTCATTTTCTACAGAAATTTCCTGATCTTCAAAGCTGATCTGCCGCAGATACCCGATTTTCTGACTTCCGGCCATACTGATACCGCAGGTTTCATCACTGTCAATGTTGGCCATGGTAATATCCCCGGCGATCAGTTTTAGTAAGGTAGTTTTTCCACAGCCATTGCGTCCTACAATGGCAATTTTCTCATGATCATGTATGTCAAAATTTACATCTTCTATAATGGTTTCTGCACCGTATTGTACCAGTGCATGTCTAATCTGATATCTCATTTTATCTCCGTTAATATCCGCTTGTTTTTTCCTAAAAGTATACCAATTTATCTTTTGCTTTGCAATACAGGATTGAGACGAGCAGCCCTGCCGCTGTCGCGATCATAGCGGGCGCAATAATGATTGCCGGATTCACACTTCCATATTGGGTCCGGTATGCAATCATGTTGACCGGAATAAGCTGCAAGGAAGAAATATTGAGAATCAGAAACGTGCACATTTCATTACTGGCATAGTGGCGTTTTTCTTCGGGAACACCACGCTCCTCCTGCAATTTTGCCAGCTCTTCCATGGCTTTTAGACCGGCCGGAGTGCAGGCCCATCCCAGTCCAAGCACATTTGCAATCATATTCGTTGAGATATAATCCCTGGATTTGTGGCCCTGTGGAATCTGCGGAAACATGAATGAAATAAATGGTGACAGCATTCTGGTAAGCTTTGCAATCAGCCCGGATTCCTCTGCCACCTGCATGAGTCCCACCCAGAATGCCATAACTCCTGTCATGGCAAAGCATAATGTGACTGCATCCTGTGCACTTTGTAACGCAGCCTCGGTAACCTCTTTCATATGACCCGTGATTGCACCATAGATAATCCCCATCACAATCATTACTGCCCAGATGTAATTCAGCATATCGCTATCCTTTTCGGAATATTTCTTTATTATATGATATGGAATTGGAATTTCATTCAGAACAGCAGATCATTTTTTGTATATAGATTTTTACCGTATTATAGTGTAAAATATATCCATTCAGAATACTACTCACAATACATTGTTTAAAAAGAGGAATGCAATGAAAAAGCTGATCTGGAAAATTATATTGGCTGCATCACTACTTCTGATGGTGGTTGCCGCAACAAACATTGTTCTCTTAAGCAGAGAATATCAGAAGGGAATTAATACTTATGAAAATCTGGAGAAATACGCAACGGTAACACAGGATTCTGTCGAAGCAGCACAGGAAATCAAGGATACTGCTGACAGTGAGAGTACCGAGGAAGTTGTGGAAGAAATCATCGAAGGACCTCAGATCGCTGTCAATCTTGATATTGATTACGATACTCTTACGAAGATCAATGAGGACTTTGTCGGATGGATTTACTACGCACCGTTAGAGTTGAGTTATCCGATCGTCCGTGGCATTGACAACGATTATTATACGCATTACACCTTTGAAAACGTCAAGAACAGCTCCGGAGCCATCTTTATGGACTTCCTGAATAAGCCGGACTTTTCTCACTTCAACACGATTATTTACGGTCATAACATGAGAAACGGAACGATGTTCGGTTCCCTCAAGAAGCTCCTGAACGATCCTTCCATTATTGAGGAGGATCCTTATATTTATATTTTTACCAGGGATAAAGTAATGATGTATGAGATCTGTGCCGCCTATATTACCAATGACTCTTCCCATACCTACGACCTGACCCAGACTACAGAAGAACAGACTGATTACGTGGAGTACATCAGGGATGCTGCAGATTCCTACCGGAATGACACCATATTGGATAAACTCCCGACCGAGGACACACAACTCATTACCTTATCTACCTGTCATGGTCTTCACACCAACAACCGAACCGTCATCCACGGTGTATTAGTTGCCAGCAAAGACCGGTAAGGACTGCTCCAGTTCCGGTGTCTGTGTGGTAACGACCTGCCACCGGGTAATCGTATAACTCCGCTCTCCGGACGCTGTTTCTGAAAAGGATGCATTTACCGTTAAAATCTGGTTTTCATTTATCACATAATCACAGGAAAAAGAGTCTTCCAAAGGCTCTTTTTTTGATGTCTCCCACAGATCCTCCTGCGCTTCATTACAGGCCTGATAATATGCGCTTGTGCGCTCTGCCAGCTTACGGCTTAACGTGAGATCTGCATTGGCACTCACAATCGACAGTCCCGCAAAACAGACCAGACACAGGATCACCATGATTATTACAATGGACGGTGCTCCGATGCTCAGTCCAAAATCCCTATTCCGTTTCATCCATCCATTCCCCCTGTGGAAACAAAGTAAGCTGCAATTCATAAATGGAATCAAATTCTGTCCTCTGTTTCCGGCAATCCATGATCTGCTGCAGCGTCCCAATACGGATCTCACACGCTATCCGCTCTCCCGATGTATTGATTTTCACAAACGCACCCAGTCCGTCATTCGCATTGTTGATTGTCAATATCGCCTGATCATCTGTCTGATCTATCTCTGCCTCCGGGAACAAGCTCTCCAGTTCTCCGGCATTCCCATTGCACCCATAAAAAGCCTCGGCAATACTTTCTGCCATAGCAACCGCATGATTTAAGTTCACGCTCCGGTCGCTCAGTTGGTGAGAAGTCACAAACAGCTTCACGCAGACTGCTGCCGCAATCGAAAAGAACAGGATCGAAAGAATCAGTTCCATCAAAAACACTCCGGATTTAGAAGAATTTTTCGTCGGCATCTTCAACTCCTCCTGATCGAATACAAATATAGAAGCTTATGGTATTTTCCTCCGGTGTTTTCATCGAACATCGAACCAGATGATCATGAACCGCCGTAAGCTCAAACTGCTCCATTGCCAGAATATCCTGTCCTGCGGACGCCGGAAGCGTTGTATCATTACGTTCCATCAGTTCCTTCAGCATTCCCTGGTATTCATAAATATAAGTATGATACGCAGTTCCGTTCACCTCCGAAGAAAGAATCACCGCCGGGTTTCCTTCGAATGTACCGACCGATACCGCTCCCTCTGTATCTGCCTGACGAATCTTTTCTACCACATAAGACAATGAAGTTCTCGTATTAAAATTTTCGTTCATATGTGTCACCGTCTTGCGGTAGATATTTGCACCGACCGAAATCAAAGAGATCGAAGAAAGGGCAAATATACAGAACAGCCCAATGACAAAAAGAACATCTACAATATGTTGATCCTGCTTCTGATTCATAAACCTCATCCATTCATAAATTCATCTGGCATTTATGCTTTCGATTACCACTCTGTTTTTGCAACTGTTCAGATCACCTTCGTAAAACCGTTGCTGATGCAACTTGAGTTTTACTCAGGCTTTACTTCAAAAGGATCGTAACATCCGGCCGTATATTAGATCCCACCGGCTGATAATCCACAAAAAACAGATCCTCATCATAGGTCAGTCCATAATGCTCTTCTATATAGGAAAGGCTCGGTGGATAAAAGCCCTCCACGGCATAGCAATGAATGATATCCCTGTCAATCGCATTCTGTAGACTGTCCCGCTGCCTGTCCACATTTGACTGATCCACGGAATGAATCATCAGCCAGAACAGTACCAGAAGCACCGGGCAGACCAGATACGCCATCCTTACCGGGAAATGACGATATTCATAACGGTTAAATTTCGTTGTAAATCGGTTCATACTACTCTCCTGTAAATTTCAGACTGCATCTATTTCGGATAGACATCAACTCTCAAATCATCTTTGCTCTTCATCAGCGTCCGGCTAAAGCTAAACAGAATCACATCATCCGATGCTCGCCATAATTCCCATAAGCGGTAATAATACGGACAGCAGAATGATGCCGACAATCACTGACAGAATAATGACCAGAGTAGGCTCAATGATTGAAACAATTCTGGATAACTGACGGTCTGTTTCCTCTTCATAGTGGGACGAAATCTGCAGCATCACCACATCCATGGATCCGGAACGAAACCCCACGGAAACCATACGAGAATATAAATTAGAAAATATTTCTGCACCGGCAAGTGCATCCGGCAGATCAGCCTGCCCCTGCATCTGTGCCTTACAGCGCTCAATCTTCTGCACCATTTCCTCATTTTCCACAATTCCTTTAATCATATCAAGACTGTGATAAGTATCCATACCACTCTGATAGGAAAGATACATTCCTCTTGCAAAACGTCCGGCTGCAATCTTGTCATAAAAATTCTTTGTAAACGGAAATACTGTGAGGAAATGTCTAATCTTTGCTTTTCCTGAAGGAATCTTATAGGCAATGAAAAGAGCAGTCACTAAAAGTAACAACACAATAAAAATACTAATTGCATAACGGCTGAGAACCGTTCCTGCATTCATCAGTGACTGCGCAAACGGGGTCATTTCCGTTCCAAGCTGCACAAACACCTGCTTAAAAATCGGAAGCACCTTCACAATGAGCAGAATGATAATGAAAAACATCATGGCAATCATAATCAGGGGATACGTCACCGCAGAGCGGATACTGTCTGAAATTGCCTCTTCCCGTTCGTAATATTCTGCAAGAGACATCAAAACCACATCCAGATTGCCGGATTCCTCTCCAAGGGCTGTCAGCTTCACCACATATTGTGGAAAAACCCCGGTCTCTTCCAATGCCGTATAAAAATGATTTCCCTTATTACAGGTTGTCCGGATCTGCTGCAGCAGGTTCTTTCCTTCCTTACTGATCGTGTCATTAATCAGGATCTCCATTCCTTCTGCCGGCGTGATTCCCGCCTTAATAATCCACGCTGTCTGCTTGCAAAAGGATGCAATTTCCGAATTACTGAGCATTTTCTGTTTCTTCATTCCATGCCTCTCCCTCATTGAAAAATCAAATTCTGTAACCGTTCCGCCTTGCCTAATAATTGTATTTCGTCACATAATTGCTTCCGTCACCAACAAAGCTCTTTAGCTGCTTTGAACCGGCATTTGCGGCAAAGGTCGGATCCATCAGAGACCAGTTCACTCCATCAAACTGAATAATACCATTGATCCACCCGATATTACTCACATAAGTACTGATCCAGGCATGATACGTCTCGCCCGCATATCCGACCTCCAGCTTGGTCGGAATCTGCTGGGAGCGAAGCATGCTCGCCATAACAGCTGCATAATCAAGGCAGATTCCTGTTTTAACTTCAAGGATTTCGTCCACGTCCGGGATATATCCGCTCTGTACATTTTCTGCCTTGTCATAATCATAAGTGTAATTCTCAACAATATAATTATAGACATAATTAATGGCTTCGAGATCATCATGTGCCGGAGCCACTAGTATTCTCGCTTCCTCCACCACCTTCGAGGAGCTGTTAAAATCCACATATTGGTTCGGGTACAGGAAAGCCCCCATCGTATTCGTAATTTCTACTTCAATATCCTGTGAAAACACGGTCGCATACTGACTGTCTGCCACATTTTCATACACTCCGATGCGATAAGTGCCATCTCCGACCGATAACGGAAAAGCTTCGTAATCATTTCCGTACAGATCATAGGTATATGTCATATAATCAGGACCGGTAAGCTGCATCTTGACCTTCTCATTCGTCCCGTGATATGCAAGCATCACATATCCTTCACTTGTATTTGAGGCATCCACCGATACCAGTTCATTCTCATAAACGACTGTTCCGGAAGCCTCCGGCACCAGACAGACCGGCGTGTTATTACGTATCGTTGTGCTTGCGGATACATAGGCTTCATGCCTTTTCTCACAGCCGGATAAGGCACTTATAAAGAACGCTGCCAGCATCAGATATGTAATTTTCTTCTGTATTCTACCTTTCATGAATCTGTATAATGCTCCCTGCCGTTCCATTTCTTCTATTATTTACCAGATTTTGTAACCATTCAGAGCTATGCAAAATTGCTTTCTGCAAATGCTTGCATTCATACTGAATAGTTACATTATAATAAAAAAAATTTCCATCGGCAATATAAAAGACCGCCTCTTCCGAAGCGGTCTTTTATATTGTGTAATCCACTATGAATTAGTACCCAAACTCCTGCGCCCAGAACCACTGTCCGTTACTTACATGAATTGCAATTGCTCCGGAGGTAAATTCTGTATCCATAATGTTTGCCTTATGTGTCGGTGATGCCATCCAAGCCTGTACTGCTTCATCAGCAGAATCATAACCTTTTGCAAGATTCTCACCATACATCAAGTTGCTGTTCACCGTCCACCAGTCTGAACCATCAGGTCTGGTATGTGAGAACGATTGTGAAGCTTCTACGGCACGTACTGCACTTGCCTGCTCAAGACCGGAGTTCCAAGTCAAAGCACTAAGTCCTGCTGCAGCTCTCTGCTGGTTCGCAAGTTCAAAGGCTGCCTTGGAAGCTGCCTGAGAAGCGGATGTTCCGGAAAGTTCTGCTGCCAGACTGACCATTTCAGGTTCAATATATACGATACCATCACTGGGAACCGTATCATCTCTCCACGCTGCCTGATCCAGAACAGAACCACTCTTGCCGCATCCATTCAGCGCTAATGCCGCTAAAAGCATGATGCTGAGTAATATGCTTAATTTCCTGCGCATATCCCACACTCCCTTTCCATATAGCTGGAGTTACTAATCCAGACTAAAGTACTATTAATTCTATCTTAATGATACTACATTCTATTCAAACTACAAGTACCATTTTACTAATATTTGCAAATCCAAAATTATCACTATTTCGTTTGTAATAATCTCTGATAAATTTCCCGTTTCGTAACGCCCCGATCCTTTGCCACCATCTTCATGGCGTCTTTATTTTCGTATCCCTGCTCCTCATAAAAAGCCATATGTTCCTGCAAAGACATCTCTTCCCAGGTTTTCTGTTCCTCATGCATCAGCTTCTTACGATCAATCCCTTCTAAGACTAGTACATACTCTCCACGGGGATCATGCGTTTCATAATAATGCGTAATTTCGAACAGTTTTCCCTCCGTAACAGATTCAAACTTTTTAGTAAGCTCCTTGCAGAGTACTATTTTTCGATCTCCAAGGGCATCCCGAAGCTCCAAAAGTGTCTTATACAGGTGATGGGGTGCTTCATACAAAATGATCGTTCTGGTTTCTCTTTGCAGATCCTCCAGAATTACCTTGCGTTCTTTTCGATCCTTTGGAAGAAAGCCCTCGAAGCAGAACCGTCTCGTAGGAAGTCCTGATAAGGTAAGCGCTGTAATCAATGCACAGCATCCCGGCAGGGAGGTCACAGGAATCTCTTCTTCGTGGCATCTCTTTACCATCACCTCTCCCGGATCCGAAATTGCCGGCGTTCCCGCATCGGTAACCAATGCAATGTTTTTTCCCTGCTGCAAAAGGCCAATCAGCTCTTCGGCTTTTTCATATTTATTAAATTCATGGTAGCTTGTCATTGGCTTTTTGATTTTAAAATGATTCAGCAGTTTGATGGTATTTCTGGTATCCTCTACAGCAATGAGGTCTACCTCTGCAAGCGTATCCAGAACTCTCTGGGTAATATCCCCGAGATTTCCAATTGGTGTAGCACATAAGTATAATGTTCCAGACATGTTTTCCCCCTTTTCATCCCCTCAATATCCGTAAATTTCATATATTTCATCGGTATAGACTCCGGGTTCCTTATAAACAATCAGCGGCTTTTCCACGGTCATACGTGGTCTTCCGCCCCTTAATCCTTCAATCAGAACCATATTGGGATCCTTATCAATATATGGATAAACGAGCTTCATCCGTTTTGGTTCCAAATGGTACTCGCGCATCAGCACCATAATATCGACCAACCGGAACGGTCTGTGAACCATATAAAAGCTGCCACCGGGACGAAGCAGCCTGGCCGCCTGACTGATGACATCTTCCAGAGTACACAAAAGCTCGTGGCGTGCAATTGCCTTGGGCGACTTTTCATTCGTAATTCCATGATGCTCTGTCATATACGGAGGATTACTGGTCACCACATCAAACGTTGCCGCGCCAAAGAGTGAAGAAGCCTTTTTAATATCTCCTGTCACAATCCGGATTTTAGATTCCAGATGATTCAGTTCCACACTCCGCTGTGCCATATCGGCGCTTTCCGGCTGAATTTCCAGCCCGATCAAATCGGATGCTCCGGTCTTTGCTTCCATCAAAATAGGAATAATACCGGTGCCTGTCCCCAGATCGATGACTCGATCCCCTTCTTTTGCTTTCGCAAATCCGGAAAGTAAGACAGCATCCATTCCGAAGCAGAACCGCTCCGGATCCTGAATAATCTTGTAGTTATTCCGCTGCAGATCATCAATTCGTTCATTCGGCTTAAGCACTTCTTAATTGTCCTCCAGCTTGGATTTCGGTTCGTCTCTTTCCAGTTTCTCCAAAGCCTTCAGTTCCTCGTCCGCAACATCCACCTTATTGTGCTTATGTTTTCTGCGGAAACGAAGCTGTTCTACCTTATATTCCCTGATTTCTTTTTCATTATCTACATCAATCAGAACCTTCACAAGCTGACGAAGTACATTTACACTGTGTACTTCACCCTTCAATCCGTCATCTGTGGTTACATGATCTCCCACATTCGGAAGTCTGCGGTTTAATTCTTCATAGGTTTCCTCCTCATGCTTCAGACAGCACATCAGTCTTCCACACACACCGGAAATCTTGGTCGGATTTAAAGAAAGATTCTGTTCCTTCGCCATCTTAATGGATACCGGAATGAATTCAGACAGATGGCTGTGGCAGCACAGCTCTCTTCCACAGATTCCGATTCCTCCAAGGATCTTCGTCTCATCACGGACACCAATCTGGCGAAGCTCGATTCTCGTCTTGAACACCGAGGCCAGATCCTTTACCAGTTCACGGAAGTCAATTCTTCCGTCTGCAGTAAAATAAAAAAGCACCTTATTATTATCAAAGGTGTATTCTGCATCAATCAGCTTCATCTCAAGACCATGCTTTTTGATCTTCTCAAGGCAAATCTTAAACGCTTCCTTTTCCTTCTTCCTGTTATTGGCTTCCTGCTCATCATCACGTTCCGTGGCAATACGCAGTACCGGCTTCAACGGCTGAACCACCTTGTCCTTGGGCACCTCTCTCGGAACTCCGACTACTGTGCCGTATTCAATCCCCCTTGCCGTTTCAACAATAACATGATCATTTTTAGTGATCTTTAATTTGCCCGGATCAAAAAAATATATTTTTCCTGCCGTACGAAAACGTACGCCTATTACCTTTACCATATCATCTATAACCTCACTAATTCTCTTTAATTGTCAGCAGCAAAAGCTCCATCGTCAGATCGAAGTTTACATTCGCAGTAAGACGCTGCTTTGCCCTCTCTAGTCCTTCGATAATGGATTCGATTCCTTCATAGGTGCTTCTGTCTGCTACCTTTCTAATATACTGTATTTCCTCTCTGAAAATCAACCCATTTACGTCATGAGTTGCTTTAAATAACAAAACATCACGATACCAGATAGATAAAATATCGAGATAATCATTCACATCAAACTGATACTCTGTAATCTTTTTGATCGCAGCAGCCATTTCATGAACTTCCATATCTCGGATATTCCGGAGCAGGGCAAGAGCCTCCTCCCTTACCTTATCAAATTCCTCGCTCTTGGCAAGAAGTCTCGCTTTCCCGACATTTCCGCGTGCAAAAGCTACACAGACATCTGCCTTGTAATCCGGAATTTCCATTTCCTTCATTAAAAAACGCTTGATCTGGTCATCCTTTACCGGCTTCATATTTAATACCACACAGCGGCTCAGAATCGTAGGAAGAAGTGTTTCAAGGTTTGTAGTCAGAATCATAATTACGGTATATTCGGGCGGCTCCTCCAGTGTTTTTAACAGGGCATTCTGTGCCTGCACCGTCATCTTCTCGCCCTCATTCATAATATAAATTTTCTTCGGACTGCTATACGGTTTAATCGCAACATCCCCATTGATCTGGGTACGGATATCATCCACCCCAATCACGTTTGGTTTCTCATGGGATACGAAAATAATATCCGGATGATTTCCGCTTAACGCCTGTTTACAGGAATGACATACCTGACAGGGTTCTCCATCCTTCCTGTCTGTACATTCCAGTGCCATTGCAAAAACCTTCGCAATAAATTCCTTACCGGAATTTCTCTCGCCATTAATAATATAAGCATGAGAAACCTTATTTCGTTCTATGGCACTCTGTAAATGCTCCTTCAATTGTTCCTGTCCGACGATATCGCGAAATTCAGCCATATCCGCATCCTCCTCTATGTCAGAATATCAAGCAGCAATCCCCTGATTTCCCCGATTTTGGATAAAATCGCCAGATGATCCTGCTCATCCTTCATTAATTCCTGCGCCAGCTGATCTAGGTTCTCATCCACCAGGCGAATAATTCCATAGACTCTGTGGCGTCCTCTTTTATCCAGAAAGTTCTCTCTGCTGAATTCATGAGAGCGGTTCACAATCTCGTTCATAAATTCCTTGATCAGACCACGATAGCGTTTCATATCCTTAATATCACGTTTTTTCGCAAGCTTATCCCCCTGCATGGTGATCGCTTCCATCATGGAGGTCAGTCTTGCCTGCAATTCATTCTCTTCCACATGACTGATCAGGGTAAATTTGAATCCGCCATCGGATTCCTTCACAGGAGAAGCAGCTTCCGGTTGTGTTACCTGCGTCAACTGATTCACCTTCATATCCATGGCTGCACCTCCTGTTTATATTTATGCAATCTTGATTTTCTTGTTTTTTTATTTCGTTATGCTGTATCCTGTACGAATAATAATTAAATTCCCGTAACTATTCAGAACTCCATTCGCAAAACAGACAGCAGATATTCTTCAATTTCCTGTACGCACCGATCAAGATCGTCATTTTTAAAGAAACGCGTAATTCCTGCCTCTTCCAGCTTTTCTGCCGAAAAATCCGTAGCATCTGCCAGAAATCTTCGACACATTTCCTCATATTTCGGAGTTTCCTGCCTCCGTTCTCTCCGGATTGCACGCTCTAACCGGATTCCATCATCTACCTCTATATAGATCGGCCATACCTTGTCTCTGGAAAAATACTCCGCTGTTTTTACAAAGGATTCCAGTGTTCCGATTACCAGATAATTCTTATTCTGAAAATCAATGTTCCCATCATCCACCGTAAAATACCGCCATGGACCATAGAAGGTCTGATAAACACGATCCTCAATAATTTTCCCTGAGTTAAGCAGCTCCTGATAATGGTCTTCATTGGTAAAATGATATTCCCTGCCATCCTTTTCGTGGGCACGGATCGGTCTTGTGGTATAGAGCACAACCTTCTCAAAAGAAATCTTCTTCCATTGCAGAAGATGCTTATAAATCGTGTCCTTTCCTGTGGAACTTTTCCCAATTAAGTAAATCATTTTACCCATGATTCAAACCCCTGCTGACTGTATTCTGACTCATAACTGATCAGTTCACTTTATAACTGCTCCACTTCAGGCTTCTTCTGTTACAGCTGCTAAAGTTATACTTTTAACCTATACTTCAACTACTCGGATCATATTGGTTCTTCCCGGTACACCGAGCGGAACACCTGCGGTCAGAACAACCGTATCTCCCTTTTTAATGTAGCCTGCCTCTACTGCTGCCCTGATCGCATCGTCAAACAGATCATCCGCACTGTTTTCTCTCGGAATCCACAGCGGCGTCACTCCCCAATAAAGATTCATCTGGCGGCAGATTCTGGGACTTACACTGCATGCAATAATCGGGCAGCTCGGCTTATACCGTGCTATCATTCCTGCAGTAAATCCCGAAATCGTTACCGTAATGATTGCTGCAGCCTTTAAATCCTTTGCCGTTGTACAGGTTGCATGAGAAATTGCCGTTGTGGTACTATACTCTTCTGCCTCACGTCTCTTCAGCCGCTCATCATAGTTAATATCCTGCTCGGTACGCTCTGCAATCTTTGCCATGGTTGCAACGGCCTCTACCGGATAAGCTCCTGCTGCCGTTTCTCCGGAAAGCATGATGGCTGTCGTTCCATCATAAATCGCATTGGCAATATCGGTTGCTTCCGCTCTGGTCGGTCTGGGATTCTTAATCATGGATTCCAGCATCTGGGTAGCTGTAACAACCTGCTTTCCCTGTGCCTCGGCCAGTTTGATCATCTGCTTCTGAATGACCGGTACTTCCTCGAGCGGAATTTCAACACCCATGTCACCTCTTGCAACCATAATACCATCAGAAGCTTCCAGAATCTCTTCCAGATTATGAATTCCCTGCATATTTTCAATCTTTGCAATGATCTTCATATGGGAGCCGTGCTCTTCAATAATCTTACGTACCGCGAGGATATCCTCCTTACATCTTACAAAGGAAGCTGCCAGAAAGTCAAATCCCATATCACAGCCAAACATAATATCACTGATGTCCTGTTCGCTTAAATAAGGCATGGAAAGCTCTGCCCCCGGGACATTTACACCCTTATGATTGGAAATCGGTCCTCCATTCAATACTTCGCAGATAATATCGGTATCGGTCATCTCACGAACAACCATTTCAATCAGACCGTCATCAATCAGGATTGTAGTACCGACAGAAATGTCATTAATCAGATTCTTGTAGGTAATGGATACCTTTTCATTGTTTCCAAGCATATCTTCGATTGTCAGGATAAAGGTCTGGCCGCTTTCCAGTACCGTTTTTCCACCCTCGATGTCCTTCAGACGGATTTCCGGTCCCTTGGTATCAAGCAGTGTAGCAATCTGCAGGCCTAATTCCCCGCTCACCTTGATCACACGGTCATATCTCTTTTTATGCTCTTCGTGGGAGCCATGGGAAAAATTAAAACGTGCTACATTCATACCGGCAAGCATAAGCTCTCGAAGCTTCTCTTCACTTTCACTGGCCGGTCCTAAAGTACAGATAATTTTTGTTTTTCTCATAATAACCTCCTTTTTACCTCAAATACTGATTACTTTCTATTTGCTGCTATTTATTCAGAACTGCATTGCTCTGGATGGCTTCCCCAGTCCTTTCATGCAGTTACTGGCTCTCTTATGGTATCTCACAATACGCTGATCATACCATCTGTAACCCCTTGTACGGTATATCCCTGCCGTATCCATTCCTTTACAGCGTCAATCAGCGCTTCCCCGATTTGCTCACCCGGAACGATAACTGGAATCCCCGGCGGGTACAGATTGATAAACTCCGCCGCGACCCCTCCGGCTGCTTCTTCTAGGGGAATCCTGTGGTTCTTCTGCATATATGCCTCATAAAGGAAACGTTTTCTTATCGGTCTCCAGTATTCTGACACCGGTATAAAAGCCGGAATTTCCTTTGGCTTAAGTCCTGCATCAATCTCTCTTATGGCAGCTGAAAGTCTCCGGATCCCTTCCTCCGTGTCCATCAGGGACAGCATGGCGAGTGCATAGGTTCCACATGCCATTTCCAATTGAAGCTGATACCTGCGCCTTAAGCAGTCGTAAAGCTGCTTTCCGGTCATATTCGACCCCTTTACAGAAATCACAAGCTTGGACGGCTCCGTAACCGGACAAATCCGGATATGACTGCAGCTCATGGTCTCCTGCTCCAGCCTCTGCCGCAGCGCTAACAGCTTCGAAAGCCGTTCCTTCCCTTCCTTCCCAAGCATACGGAGTGCTTCATCAATTCCGGCCATCAATAGATAGGAGGGACTGCTCGTCTGATAAATACCCAGATATCTGCGCAGAACCTCCCGGTCAATCCTTGTGCCGTTCACGTGAAGGATTGCGGTCTGTGTCGGCGCTGCCAGGGTCTTATGCGTACTCTGAATCACCAGATCTGCTCCGCATCGGACAGCGCTTTCCGGATACTCCTCATGGAAGCCAAGATGTGCCCCATGCGCCTCATCCACAATAAGCGGTAGGCCATAGGAATGCGAAATTTCCGCTATTTCACGGATATCAGAACAGATTCCGTCATAGGTCGGAGAAGTAATCACTATCCCGGCTATGACCTCAGAGGCCTTCCCTGGATGTACATTTCTCTCCCGCAGTGTGCAGATAATCGCTCTGCGTATTTCCTCCGGTGTCACTGCTCCTGTCAGGTCATACTCCGGCAAAAGCTCCGGATAAAGATACCGTACATTCATACGGTTCAGAAAGGCTGCATGATAGACTGCCTTATGACAGTTACGTGCCATGAGCAGAACCTTCCCTTCTCCGGCCACAGAGGAAATGGCACTCAGTAACCCTCCGGTGCTTCCATTTACCAGAAAATGCGTTTCTTCTGAGCCATACAGCCCTGCGGCATGCTCCTGAAGTTCCTTAAGGATACCGGATGCATCATGCAGGTTATCAAAACCGTCTATTTCGGTAATATCCAGCCGGTAAAAACCGGAAAGCGGACCGCTCTCAGGGTTACGCTTATGTCCCGGCATATGAAAAGGATAAGCTCCGCTCTGGGAATATGCATTGAGCTCTTCATACAGGTTTTTTAACATGCTTTATTTTCTCCTGTTTTCATCTGCCTGCGGTGCTTTAAGTGCCGGTGGTGTGCGGCTCCCTTGCGCAGCCGCAGAGTTTCCAGCAGGGAACAGTATTTATCTGCTGCCGTTACGACCCACGCCTCTCTGCACATCGGTGGCACAACGGTTAGTGGCCACATATGCTTGACGATAATATCCCTCTCCCTCGGTGTGAGGTTATATTCCTTCTGTGCGTTCCTCAGTGCAATGCCCGGATGATAAAATCCATGAAGCCGCTGATAATTTTCTCTGTTTTTGTCATGCCAGTCATAGAGAAAATAATCATGCAGCAATGCGCCTCTTACCAGGTCTCTTTCCTGACAGCGGATTCCCAGCCTGCGATTCATCATCAGGCTGTATCTGGCCACATCCATACAGTGACGGTGTACCGGAATCGTCCCATGCTGTACATAATCTCTGGTGCCTTGAAAATTATCGGAATGCATGATGTCGTCTCCATACTGCTTCAGCAAATGATATATCTCTCTTCTTTTGGCGAATCGTTCTCTCAGCTTTTCTTTATTCCCGGATATTTTCTTCACGTCAAGTCCTTTCATCCTAAATATCCCGTATAGTATAACACAGATACAATAGATAGAAAATGCAATCATACCCATTTTTTTGAATTTACATAAAATTTACGAAATACTGTTATGATGCAAACCCTCAGGTTCTGTGCTATAGTAAAAGAAATCGTAACTATTCAGAACCCCATTCGCAAAACCGCTGTTTTAGACAGCCGGAAAGGAAGTATATCCCATGTCCACAGAGAAAACCAGAAAATTATCCTTTTATAAGCAGACAAAATGCTTTCTGCACATGTGCTTTATTCCTGCAACCTGTATTATTCTAATTTATAAAGCATTAAGCTATCTGCTATTCCAGCCTTTACTCCGACTGATCTGGAACATCGGACTTCATTTTGCGCCGGTGAATTATATTACAAGTACCAATCTTCGCGATCTGTATCATTCGCCTTCTATCATTGCCGCTTTACTCCTGATTGGAATACTCATTGGATTCTGGTGTCTTTTCGGAATGACCATCATGATTCAATGTCTGGATTTCTGTAAACGGGAGGTGTCCTTTAATGGCCGTAAGATCTTCAAGGCTGCCTTTCTTTCCATGCGTCACGTGCTCCTGCCACGGAACTGGCCTATGCTTGTTTTCTGCGCATTTGTGATTCCCTTCAGCAATGTTGCCATGATGTCGAATCTGATTTCATCCATTACCTTGCCGGAATATATTATGGAAAGCATTGACGATTCCCTGACCTTATCTTCCATATTTACGATCTTTTCCCTTCTTGCTCTGTACCTGGTGATCCGTCTGCTCTTTTGCGTCCATTATTTTGTTCTGGAGCATCAAAGCTTTAAGGACGCTGCAAGGAGCAGCTTCTCCCTGCAAAAAGGGCATATTTTCTGGGATTTTATACGTTTGATCGTATGGAAGATCCGTGTTGCAATCAAGTATGGACTTTATTTTATTCTGTTCTATCTGGTGATCTTCGTATTATATGGTCTGCTCAGCCAGAGGTCCTCGCAGACCATGGTTGCTTTCTATGGGGTATCAAATATTGTCATGAAGCCTTTCTTCAGCTATCTGATGGACAGTATTCTCTCCCTGTCGCAGATTGCTTTTATTTCCTTCCTGTACTACTATTACCTCTCCGATGGCCTTTTTGCCAGCCAGCTCCAGAATATCAGGGAAAAGCGTTCCATATACGGCAGCCGGAAGCCATTTTTTGTAATGCTTGCTTCGATGACCGCTTTGATTATTCTTCTCACAGCCGTCCTTTCCATTCTTCCGGTTACCCAGACGCTTCTGTCCTATTATATGGATAATCAGGCGGAAATCACTGCGCATCGCGGCTATTCTGCCGTGGCTCCCGAAAATACCCTGCCTGCCTTTCAGGCGGCTATTGATTCCGGTATTGTAGACTATGCCGAGCTGGATGTCCAGCTGACTAAGGATGGAGTCGTCATGCTGACACACGATACCAATCTCTCCCGATGTACCGGAATGAACGCCAATATCTATGACCTTACCTATGAAGAGGTACGCAGTCTGGATGCGGGCAGCTTCTTCTCATCCGAGTTTGCAGGCACACAGATTCCGACTCTGGATGAAGTCATCAAGCTTTGTAAGGGTAAGATCAAGCTTAACATTGAAATCAAATCCAATTCACATACTCCGGAGCTGGAAGCCAAAACAGTTCAGATCATTGAGGATAATCATTTTGAACAGGAATGTGTCATTACCTCCTTAAGCTATGAATCCCTGTGTAAGGTAAAACAGGCCAATCCGGACCTTAGAACCGGCCTGATTCTTGCCATTGGTGTCGGTAATTTTTATGATTTGGAAAATGTAGACTTTTTCAGTGTGGAATCCACCTTTGTCACACAAAGAGTGGTCAATGAATTACATCTTCGTAATAAAGAAATCCATGTATGGACGGTTGATACTACTGAAAATGCTGAAAAAATGGCAGACCGCGGTGTTGATAATATCATCACCGGCGATCCGCCGCTTATCCATTCTGTATTGACGGAGCATGAAGATTCTCTTCAGTCTCTGTTTGATCTCTTCCTTAATTCGGATGAGCTTGAACAGCTTAAAATTCAAGCTCCTTCCTCTTAAACAGGATGCTGCTGATCAGGTAGCCTGCTGCGATATATATCGCAATTGCAATAAATGCAGACCAGTTAAAGCTTCCCAGAAGCAATCTGCTCATGAAAAGATCTGAGTTATAAGATAACGTAAAGCGATTCAGGTTAAGTGGCTGTACCGCCTCTAATTTGAACAGGTATTCCAGCAGCATATGAGCGAAACCGCAATTCAGAACCAGAAAAATAATCATTGGCATCAGTACACTCTGCAGATAGAAAACAGCGATCAGGGACAGGCTGTAATAGCCTGCTACGCTCAACAGATAGCCCAAAATCGTGATTAGATAATCAACAATCTGTTCTCCATTAGGCTGAACACGGGTGATCAGTGCAAGAATAATACCCACTAAGGATAAAAGAAGAAAATCTCCTGCCATTGCAATCATAAAATCCGCAAATTTCACCAGAATAACATGTCTGCGCTTCATTCCTCCACCAATGGCAATCTGCATGGTCTTGGCTCTGAAATCCTCAGAAAACACAGCGATGAACTCAATTATTGCACAGAGAATTCCTGCTATTTTAACCCCGAAAAGCAGTCTGTCCATAAAAAATACGGAGTTCCAGGTATCCTGGGTTGATGTATAAATAATGACACCTCCCATAACCAGATTAAACAATACAATTATTATAATTCTCGGAATACGTCTTTCCATTCTCCATAGATCCGCTTTGATATAATTACTCATTCTTCTTGCCTCCTACCAGATCAAAATAATATTCCTCCAGACTTAAGGTTTCCTGTACCTCACCCATAATATGAATGCCGGCATTCTTAAGTGCCTCTCTGGCTTTATCCAGATCATCAATGACAATCCTTACGGATTTTTCTGAGGATAACAGATCCTCTGCCGAAATCTCCTTGGCTACACTTCCTCCATTGACAATTCCAAAACGATGTGCCGTATGCTGAAGCTCTCCTAAAATATGAGAGGAGATAATAACCGTCATGCCATGCTCTTCATTCAGCTTCTGTACCAGATTTCTCACATCAGCGATACCCTGCGGATCCAGACCATTGGTTGGTTCATCAAGAATCAGAATTTCAGGATTGCCCAGCAGAGCTGCCGCAATTCCAAGTCTCTGCTTCATACCCATGGAATAATTCCGGTATTTGCTTTTTACATTAGTCAGGCTGACAATTTCAAGTACACGATCAACCTCCTTCTTATCCTTGATTCCCTTCATGATCCGGTAATATTCCAGATTCTGGCGTCCGGTCATATAGGGAAAGAAATTAGATCCTACCAGAAAACCAATTTTCTTTCTCCCCTCTGCAATGCCTTCCTCGCTTCCTGCAATAGCAAGCTCTCCACCGGAATACTCCGAAAGTCCCAGTATCACCTTGAAGATCGTTGTTTTACCTGCTCCGTTCTTTCCTACCAGACCATAAATATCACCCTTATTGATCTGAAGATTCACATTATGAAGAACCTGATGCTTTCCATAGCTTTTATCAATCCCCTTTAAAGAGATTACTGCATTTTCCATGTTCGTTTTCCTCCTACCATACCAGAATACGTTTCTCCGGTGCCAGATACATTCCATCCCCCGGCTCGATATCATATGTTTCCAAAAATTCATCAAACTGCTGCAGCACAACATTTACCCGGAAGAAATCAAGCGGATGCTCATCTGCCATTAAGGTCAATGCTATACCCTTTGTATATTTACTTCGCCAAAGCTGTGCATAAGACTTGAAGAACAGATCGTAATCAAAATCCTCAATTTCCTTGGCAATTCCAAGCATACATTTCATTCCGCCCATATCTGCAATGGCTTCACCCTTGACCTGATCGCCGTCATAGCTTCCTCCATCCCTAAATGGTGAAAGGCCTGAGAAATATTTGGCCAGATGCGAAGCACGGATCTGAAAATGCTCCTCGTCCTCATATGTCCACCATTTATCAGGAAGTCCATCCTTATCAAAGGCATAACCGGTAGTGTCAAATCCATGTGTGATTTCATGACCGATAATCATACCAATTCTTGCAAGATTTACCTCTTCCTGTGCATTTTCATCATATATAAAATCACCTGTCAGAATACCGGCAAGAATATTAATGCTGTTATCCGTCGGCAGATAATAAGCATTCACAGTCAAAGTGGACATCACTGACAAATCCCAGTCGTAGCGGTCAATCTCTTTATTCAGCTTATTTTGCAGTTGATTGCTCTGAAACTGATTCAGCCGCGCAATCATATCAATCAATGTGTCATCCTCTTCAAAAACCAAAGAGGAATAATCCGTCATGGTGTTCGGATATAACACTCTGTAAATCAGATTATCCAGCTTTTCAATGGCCTTATTTCTGGTTTCTTCAGTTAACCATTCCTCTTCCATCAGCATCTTACGATAGTACTCAATGGACTTATTGATCATATCCGACAAATCCTGCTTCTGCTTGGAATTACAATATTTTCCGATATAGACCTCCTGAACGGCTTCGGACATGGCGCTTAGGATAAAGGACTGAACATACTCCTCATCCTTAATCTTTTCGGTCTGATAAGCGGATTTCAACCGTAGAAGCTCTTCAAAATCAGCAAAGCTTGCATAATCCAGATAGGGAAGCATTTTCTCCAAAGTATTCACGATCATATATGCCTTGATCATATCGAGATTCTTTTCCTTATAAATACGTCCGACATTTTTAACATACTTTGGACTGATTGTATTAACTTCCGTTGCTTCTGAGAGTCCCAGGGCATCCATAAACTCTGTGATCGGATAATTTCCCTGCAGCTTCTCCAATTCCTCTATCGTATAAAAATGATCCATCTTCTTTAAATCCGATGCTTTCGCTATTTCTGCAACTGAAGAATCATAACCTTCTGTCAGCTTTGCTTCAAAGAGAAGTGCGTTTCGTACAATCTTTGCTGCTTCCTGCTGTGTATATCCCAATTCCACAAGTATTGCTTTGATATCCTTGTTAAGCTCTTCCTTCAGCTGTGTATCGGAAATACCCATTTCCGAATAACTCGAGGCCGAGGATAAGGATAAAGATGGAGTCTGATCCAGTGTTACCATATAGCTGTCGTGTACCGTGGCCGGAATCTCCATCGAAATGGGAACAAGGCTCAGACCGGCATAATTCATTCCTTCTGTATTCTTGATGTACTCTGTCATCTGGTCAAGTGTTTCAATATCTGCAATTGCTTCAATATAGGCTCTGGCGGGCTCTACTCCCTGCGTATCCCTGCCTTCTCTGTCTGATAACAGAGACGCAAATCTGCCAACCAGCTCCTGCGTATGACGATACTGCTCCATGGGCATATCAATATTGTTTTCCCCACTTAACTGATCTGTCTGCATACATTGCTCCAGCATCTCATCCAGCTGATCTGTTATCACATCCTCATTGTTCGCAAAGGCACTGACATTTGTTGTTTCATCATCAAGCTCTGTGTCCAGAATCCAGTCCTTATTAACCGCAGTATAAAAATCATCCTTTTCCGTGATTTCCAGCGTATCGTCAATTGCTCCGGTAATACTGGAATTAATCCACTTGGAATCATCGGAAATGGTTTGATTGGCTTTAATACCATCTCCCATAACGGCATCTGCCATCGCGTCAATAAATGACTGTGAATCACCACTACACCCTGCCAGAAGAGCAGCGGTTAAGAATACTGCTGCGCCGGAATACCAGCGTTTCCGTTTGTTTCTCATATGTACTTTCCTTTCCTGATTTATAACTGTTCCGTACCTTCACAGTTACCCTGTTTTTCATAGGTCTGCAGCATCTGATCAATCCGTTTATATACAAAAAACCGTAATTCTTCAAAGAATCACGGTTACATACGTATATATTTGTAACTATTCAGAGCTGCATTCGTAAAACCGCTGTTTTACAGCTTGAGTTTTGCTCATGTAGTTACTTGCCATTTTTTCCATGAAAAATGCCCAGAACCGGAATCGAACCAGTGACACGAGGATTTTCAGTCCTCTGCTCTACCAACTGAGCTATCTGGGCATAGACTTAATACTAAGTCGAGTAGCGGGGACAGGATTTGAACCTATGACCTTCGGGTTATGAGCCCGACGAGCT
>CAVJLN010000002.1:46519-95154 GCA_963650485.1 Bacteroidaceae bacterium | reverse complement strand
TTTTTTGCAGGCTTGTTTTCAGAACATATGTTTGATATAATATATTTAGTGCTACCCTACTCGGTAGGCGGTTAGCCTTCTCCACAGGAGCTATAGCCTGTGTTTACATAGAAATCCACTTCTGGAAATCTTTTGAGGAGGTTTGTGCTTATGCTTACAACGGAACTTTTTATAGCCATTATCAGCCTGTGTATTACTTGCTTTGCTCTTGGTTATTCCGTTGGATCTAAGAGCAATGATAGGACACAAAAATAACCGCCCTGGTCTGGTAAACTTTGGCGGTTATTTTTATAACTAACAATATATCAGGCTAACCGTCTATCGGTAGCACCTTCTTTATAATTATATTAGCATTTAACCGCCATCTATGTCAAACATATATTCTATTTTTCAATCATGCCTACAAATCTTTCTTTATCGGCTTACTCGGTACACTCGCCGTGCCCATTCGCTCCGGCTCCGCCTACGCTCATGCGTGCTATCGCACTATATGTCCAATCTGAAAATCATCCGCTTGTAAGCAAGCTCCCAGCGTCTGTTTTCATTTTGTCCATGCACTGCTCATTACCTCGACAAATCCGAATTTACCTTATCCAAATTTTCTTTCCAATTTCTACATATATACATATTCCAATCTTGACATACCCTAAGAATTTGTTATATTAATAATAGTCCACTTGTGACGGATTAAAGCTGGGTTCCCGAATGGGAGTAGGTGTCAAGTCACTTAGAATCCTTTGCTCCTTGGGTTGACTTTTTTTATTGATTTTTATTTCAAATTACCAAACATGTTACTTAGTAATTTCCTTGTTTCATTGTAAATAAAAGCTATTACTCTCTACAAATTCAACAATCTCTCCAGTTCTTCCATCTCATTGCCTATCTCTATCTCAATCTCACGGATATTAGCCATAATCTCTGAGGTGGGCGGATATTCTACTGGCACATACTCAACCTCTTTATATTTATTAATACTAAGATCATAGTCATTATCCGCAATCTCCTGCTTTGGAACCAAAAATGATTTATCGGTACGTTTCCTATCCTTTTCTTCTCCGAGATTCTTAAATCTCTGAATGATATCCGGAATATCATTATCTGTTACTACGGAACGCTTGTCATCCAGACTGAAACCATCTGCTGTCATATCATAGAACCACACATCATCTGTTCCACCATGCTCTGTTTTAGTAAAGATCAGAACGGCTGTTGATACTCCGGCATACGGTTTGAACACACCGGAAGGCATTGAAATAACCGCTTCCAATCTCTGGTTTTCTACGATTTCCTTTCGAATATCCTTATGTGCTTTTGACGAACCAAACAATACACCATCTGGTACGATACAGGCACACCTTCCACCAATCTTAAGCATACGGATAAATAATGCTAAAAACAGCAGTTCTGTTTTCTTTGTACTACAAACCTTCAGAAGGTCTGCTGATACGATGTCCGCATCCAAACTTCCTTTGAAAGGTGGATTTGCTAATATCAAAGAATACTTATCTTTGTCTGGATTCTGGTCCGACAAACTGTCTCTGTATTCAATAAAAGGACTCTCTACTCTATGATTCATCATATTCATAGCGCCGATACGAAGCATTGTCCTGTCCATATCAAAACCATGAAACATATGATTCATGAAATGATCCTTTTTCTGTTTATCATAAAAAATTTCTTCTTTCTTGTTATTCCATAGATACTCGCCTACTTCTACAAGAAATCCCGCAGTACCACAACTGGGATCACATATCACATCATCGGCCTTAGGATCCATCAACTCTACCATCATCTTGATAATATGGCGCGGAGTTCTAAACTGTCCATTTACCCCCGCAGTTGCAAGTTTTGAAAGAAGATATTCATATACATCTCCTCTGGCATCAGAATCATTTAGTCTGGCTATCTGAGTATAAAGCTCGTCCATAGCATCCACAACCTTAGAAAGCATCAGTGGTGTCGGCAGCTTAAAAATGGCATCATCCATATATTTCGAAAACGCACTCTCCTTATTTGCATGGAGATTTTTGATAAACGGAAACACCATTTCCTGCATTACTGAATACATTCTGTCTGCTGGATAATCCCTGAATACTGACCACTTAAGCTGTGAACCGTCTATGATTCGTTCTCCAATCTTCACTTCTTTTGCAAAAATACTTTCATATGACAGCCCAAGCATCGCACTTTCTTTTGCATGAATATTATCAGAAACATCCAGATCATGAATAAACATAAGATACGTCATCTGCTCAATTACATCCAAAGGATTCGTAAGTCCACCTGTCCAGAAGATCTCCCATAAACTATCAATTCGGTTTTTTAATTCACCTGTAATCATTTGCTACTTCTCCCTGTCCCAATTCCATGTATATTTTGTATAGCGGCCGCCACCAATTTTAATGATCTTTTTCTGCTCTTGAAGATCAATTAAGGCTCTCTGAATCGTAATTTGGCTTATATCCGGACACTTCTTCATTATTTCCGTTTTGGTAATCGTACCAACTTTCTGTTTAATAATTTCTCCTACCCTGTCACCTTTTGTAATCCCAGATGTTGTCAGGAGTCTGACTCTCGAGGAAAACTCCCTATATGAAGCCAGCACAATTCCAAGCATATAGGTGATGAAAGGAATATAATCATTCTCTCCTTCATGCCAGCCTGTAGAACTCGCTTGTAATGCCTCATAATAAGTTTCTTTTGTGGATTCAATCATCTTTTCAATACTGATATATTTTCCTACAATATACCCGCTACGATATAATAAGAGCAAAGTCAGCAATCGACTCATTCTCCCATTTCCATCCTTAAACGGATGAATACAAAGGAAATCCAGCACAAACATCGGTATTACAATTAATGGATCAACATTTTCATTTTTAACGACTTCATTAAAGGCGTTGCACAACCTTTCAATTGCATCTGGTGTTTCCCATGCCGATACAGGAATAAATCTGACCTTTTCATTCCCATTACTGTCTACTTCTGCAATAACATTATCTGCTATTTTAAAATATCCTCCCATGTCAGGTCCCATAAAACGATACAGATCTCTATGTAACTGCAGAATGATCCCAGGCTTCGTCTGCACGTAATCATAATTCTGATGAATGGTATTAAGTACATCTCTGTAACCTGCTATTTCCTGTTCGGCGCGATTCTTTGGGGTTGTCTTGTCCATCACCAACTTTTTCAAACGCTCATCTGAAGCGAATATCCCTTCAATTCTATTAGAAGCCTCTGTACTCTGAATCTTTGCTATTTCGATAAGCTCACTTAATTCATCTGCATGGGCCTCTATAAATAAATTTTGTTCACCCTTAAATTCATGAATCTTTGTGAGTATACCTACAATCTCCGGAGTAAGCATTTTGCCCCATTGATCTATATAATTAATATACCTCATTCACTAACCTCGTAAAACCTGCAATTATGTTATTTTGATAGTATTTGATACGATTTATTATATTGTCTAATCGTATCATTGTCAATTTTATTTTTATCATTTTCTAATTGTTTGATATAATTCAATATACAATTGATATAATTTATAATGCATCGAGCTCTATACAAACCAACGCCCAACTGTATCTCTACAGTTGGGCGTCTTATTTGCTCAGACAGATTCTGCTTTACGCAGGTTATTTCATCTGTTCTTCTTGCTTCTTGATCATTCTACGGACCATCTCACCACCGATAGAACCGGCTTCCTTGGATGTTAAGTCACCATTGTAACCTTCCTTAAGGTTTACACCAAGTTCAGAAGCAACTTCTGTTTTAAAACGATCCATAGCGGCCTTAGCCTCAGGAACTTCTGTTCTGTTCGTCTTGTTGCTTGCCATTCTTTTCACCTCCATTTCGAATTAATCAAGTTTACATAACTATTCGTTATTCTACTCGTCTAACAAAACTCACATGTACACATGCTGCGCTTTGCTAAATGGGATAAGCGTTTTGGCTGCGCTTATCCTGAAGATTTCTTCAATCAAAGCGCTTCCGCATCACTTATCTTGTTCCTAGTATCTACGACGGAGATAAAATTATGAATGGAAGTTTTTACCTAAAAATCTCTTAGCTTATGATCTTCAATGTTCGCGTCCTTTTCAATTTTCCGAACTAGAAGACCATAACTGTAATCCTTGCTGACCTCCACTTCCACACGGTCACCAACCTTGTGGCCCATCAGTGCTTTTCCGATCGGAGATTCAACGCTGATCAGATTCTCCAGCGAATTTCCACGCATGGTTGTCACAATCGTATAGGTCTCTTCCGATCCGTCCTCTTCAAACCGGACAGTCACAATGGAGTTCATGCCAATTTCATCTTCTGCTGCATCATCCGGAATAATTTCTGCGGTCTTGATCATCCGCTCCAAAAACCGAATCCGGCTTTCATTTTTATTCTTTTCTTTTTTAGCAGCATAATATTCAAAGTTTTCACTTAAATCGCCATGTGCTCTCGCTTCCTTGACATCCTCCAGAAGCTTTGGCCGGATCACAAGCTTCCGCTCCTCTATTTCCTTCTGCATGGCATCAATATCTTTTTGTGTCAACTGATTAAACATAATGATTACTTCTTTCTTTTAGTTTACATAACATATTTTCCCGGCTAATGCATCTGCTGTCTCTTTTCCCTTAAAGAACTCTACAATGGCAAGACCGAAATCAACCGATGCTCCCATACCTCTTCCGGTGATGATCTGTCCATCCCGTACAGCGCCCTGTTCTACGATGGCTGCTCCAGTCAACTGCTCTTCAAATCCCGGGAAACAGATCGCTTTCTTTCCATTCAGATGTCCACGGTGTCCCAGAATGGAAGGTGCTGCGCAAATTGCTGCCACAGCCTTTCCCTCTTTTATAAAGGTATCAATCTGCTTCATCAACGGCTCAAATGCCTCCAGATTCTTTGTTCCCGGTCCTCCTCCCGGAAGCACCAGCATCTGCGCCTGTCCAAAGTCCACCTCATCAAACAGCTTATCCATCTGTACCGGAATCTTGTGTGATCCTACTACCGTATACTCTCCGGTCACCGATACCGTTGTCACATCAATATCTGCCCTGCGCATCAGATCCACACAGGTTAATCCCTCGATTTCCTCAAATCCTGTTGCAAAAAAAACATATACTTTGCTCATTGCTTTACTTCCTTTCCTTACATTTTCATACGTTTTTAGCTTGCTGCGTATTTATTTGTGATAGTTCAACCATATCCATTCATAAGACTCTTCATATAATGTTAAAACACATAGTACACCTTCTGTTTTAGAGAATTACGCTGTCTATAGTCTATCACGCACCATCATAAGAGTATAACCCAGCAGGTTTTCCCCCTGCCATTTTACCTGATCAAGCCTGTCAGGGTCATGCATGGACAGACCGATTCCCCATATCCGGTCTTTCACTGCACACTCGGTAAGAACAGCACTTCCTGTCTCTTTCAGTTGTTTCCTCAAATCAGGGTTTTGCAAGAACTTTGCCAAAAGTCCCTCATAGACAATGATCTGCCGGACACCATTCCATAGACTTTCATCGTAGCCTGACACAAGCCGTCCGAGAGCCTTGATTTCGGCAGCATCTTCTGTGGCGAGGATCTGCTCTGCAACTTTCACATCGCCAAAGCAAACCGCCTTGCGATACATCATATCTTGCTTGCCATATAGGTATTGATGAACTCCTCGGTATCCTTATCGGAATACTGTTGTGCCACAAGATCAAAGAGTTTTCCCTGGCTTTCTACCACATCATTCAAATATTCTTCTGCATACGCCCGCATTATCATCACCTCTCAAACAAAGTGCTGAACACCTTTAAGTCCAACAATGCAACCTATATTGTACCATATTATGAACGGATTGTGTTATAATATGGTATACAAATTATAACCGATTCATCACTTTGATAAGGAAAGGACTCTTTTTATGGAAATTGAACGCAAATTTTTAATCAAGCACCTCCCAGAAAACCTCTCGGACTACAAATGCCTTCACATTGAACAGGCCTACCTCTGCACCTCTCCGGTGATCCGCATCCGCAAGCAGGATGAGGAATATTACCTCACCTACAAGGGAACCGGACTCCTTGCGCGGGAAGAATACAACCTGCCTTTGTCCAAGGAAGGTTACGAGCATCTTCGTCCGAAAGCCGATGGCAACATCATTTCCAAAAAACGGTATCTGATCCCAATCACAGATACCGCCTTAAAGGTCGAACTTGATGTATTTGATGCGCCTTTTGCGCCATTAATTATTGCCGAAGTGGAATTCCCGGATGTGGAAACTGCCAATGCGTTCACTCCGCTTGACTGGTTTCAGGAGGATGTTACGAACAATCCCGAATATCACAACTCCAACCTGTCAAAACGTATTTTCTAGTGTAGTTTATCACTTATAATTCCCCGGTGGAGCGGTGGATTCCCGGATCACCAGCTCTGCTGGGAAAATCAGATGTTCATGCGGTCTGCCTTCTTCTAAGATTTGCAGAAGCAGGCGGACCGTTTTATCTGCCATGGCTTCTACCGGCTGCCGCATCGTAGACAGCTTCGGAATATAATATTCCCCGAGCGGAATCCCATCAAAACCGGCAACCGACACATCCTCCGGAATCCGTTTTCCGGCCTCATGCAATGCCCGGCAGGCTCCGATCGCCAGCGTATCCGCAATCGCATACACCGCCGTAAACGGCTCGCCGGACTGCAGCAGTTCTTTCGTCATCCGGTAACCATTTTCCATCGAATACGGATCGACATCATCCGTTATTTTCAAGATCAGCTTCGGATTTACCGCAATTCCCTGTTCTTTCAGCGCATCCTGATAGCCTAAGAGACGAAGCTTCCCAACTGATTCTCCCTCTGCATTTTCTGTAATCAGTGCGATCTGCTTATGCCCGAGTCCCAAAAGATACTCTGCCATCCGACAGCTTTCTGCCCGGTCATCCACCGCAATATTGGAATAATTCTTTTTCACACTCTCTTCTGCCACTGTCCCGATCGTACTGAATACAAAAGGGACATTCAGCATCCTGAGCTTTTTTGCATCATGCTGGTAATTGCCTCCCAGAAAGATAATCCCGCGCAGCCGCTTTTCCTTAATCAGGTTTAATGCCACATCCAGTTCATCCTCATAACTTTCCACATGCTGCATCACCATGGTAAAGTGTTTTTCGTGAATCTGCTCTTCAATAATCTGGATCACCGAACTGAAAAACGGATTCGTGATGCCCTTAATCAGTACTGCGATACAGTTGGCTTCTGTCCGTTTCAGATTCCGTGCACTGTTATTCGGGACAAAGCCGGTTTCCCGGATGACGGCCAGCACCTTTTCCCGGGTTTCCGGATTGATATTGGGATGGTTATTGATGGCGCGGGACACCGTACTCGGTCCTACCCCGCATTTTCTGGCAATATCCTTGATTGTCATTTCTCCCATCTTCCATCCCTCTTTCTCTATCTTTTTTCGTCTCTCTGTAACTCTTTTTCTCTTTCTGTGTTTCTTTTTTCCTTTTTGTATCCTTCTCTGGCTTTTTCCGGCTTTCTTCCACGGCCTTCTCTTTTCCTTCCATCTCATCAGGTATAGGGCCGCTGAATCTGAATCTTAACCTAAATCTCTATCTTTCCCTCTGCAAGCTGTATCTTATCTCTATTTTTCTTTCACACGTCCATACAGTTTACATAACTCTAGAATCTCTTCCGCCAGTTCCGTTGAAAGCTGCTCTGCACTCATACGCCACTTCCAGTTATCTCCCAGTGTAGACGGGGTATTGATTCTGGCTTCGCTGCCAAGTTCCAGATAATCCTGCATCGGAATAATCGCAGTATCCGATACACTCGCAATCGCTGCCCGGATAAACTCCCAGGTCACCTTCTTATTCCCTGTGATGTTCAGGTAATTTCTGGCAAAGCGGCGGTCACGCGCCGGAATCGTATGATACCAGTTGAGGGTTGTATCATTATCATGTGTTCCGGTATAAACCACACTGTTTGCGGTGTAGTTGTGCGGCAGATAATCACTCTCTTCCCTCGAATCAAACGCAAACTGCAAGATCTTCATTCCCGGATAGCCGGTCTCTTTCACAAGACCGATGACGGACGGCGTTAAGAAACCAAGATCCTCTGCGATCACCGGCTTGTTTCCAATCTGCTCCTTCATCGTCTTAAATAACGCATAACCGGGGCCCTTCTCCCACTTACCAAACTCTGCAGTCGGATCGCCGTAAGGAATGCTGTAATATTCATCAAAGCCACGGAAATGGTCGATACGCACCACATCATATAATTTGTAACAGTAACCAATTCGTTTCATCCACCACGCAAAACCGGTCTGTGCATGATAATCCCAACGGTACAGCGGATTTCCCCAAAGCTGGCCCGTTGCCGAAAACGCATCCGGAGGACATCCGGCAACCGCCACCGGTTCGCCCTTTTCATTCAATTGGAAAAGCTCCGGATTCGCCCAGGTATCCGCACTGTCGAAGGCAACATAGATCGGAATATCCCCCACGATCAGAACGCCCTTCTCATTCGCATACTTCTTAAGACGAAGCCACTGTCCTGCGAAAAGATACTGTTGAAATTCATAGAACAGAATCTCCTCCTGTAGCTCCTCACGGTATTTCTTCATGGCCTTCGCGTCACGAATCCGAATGTCCTCCTCCCAGCTTAACCAGTTCACACCCTTAAAATAATCCTTGACCGCCATATACATCGCATAATCAGCAAGCCAGTATTCATTTTCTTTCACAAAGCTCTGAAACTCTGCATCTTCTTCGATTTTGCTGTTCAAAAAGGCTTTTTTCAAGAGACGGAACCGGGAAAGATAGATCTTCTCATAATCTACATAGCCTGCGGTATCTCCCCAGTCGAAGCTTTCACAGTCCTTCTTCGTGATCCATCCCTTTTCCATCAGTTCCTCCGGATCGATGTAATACGGATTTCCTGCAAAGGTGGAAAAAGACTGATACGGGGAATCTCCATATCCGGTCGGCCCTAACGGCAGGATCTGCCAGTAGGTCTGTCCGGCTGCGGCCAGAAAATCCACAAATTCGTATGCTTCTTTCGAAAAAGTTCCAATTCCGTAAGGGGACGGAAGACTGGAAACCGGTAATAAAATGCCACTTGCTCTCTTCATATTCTCCATCTCTTTCCGCTATTCCAAAATAGCTGTCAGCACTGTATTTACGCCATTGGTAACGTTACCAATACTTTGTTAAAAAAAGGATAGCACACCGTCTTGCAAAATGCAAGACAGCAGACTATCCTTTATCATATTTGTAAAATCTGTCTAGAAAGGGAACCTCTGACCTGTCAAATTGCACATCACCATACAGCTACCTCTGTAAGCCAGACGCTTTATAGAAATGACCGGGCTCTACGCCTGCACAGCCATTGTTTTCACTTTTTCAATCGCTTTCTTTACCGGAGGAAGCATGATGATAATTACGGTGATCAGACCTTCTCCTAAAATATAAGCATAATTATAGACAATCGGATAAATGGCGGTCAGGGACTTCGGGAAGTTGTCCGGCATATAATCCATCCAGTACAAATAACCGCCGATGGAATGGCACAGGCCTCTTACAAGAATCGCTACGAGATAGCCCTTTAATAATCCGTTCTTCTGCTTATTAAAGAATCCTGAAAGGCCTAATGCAGCAAATGCAAAGATGTAATCGAGACACGCCTGCAAAGGGGATAAAATATAACTTCCGCCATCCTGCACGAACTGCAGCAGACTGTAGGCAAATGCAGCTGTAATACCGACCTTCGGTCCATACCAGTAACCGATCATGGTTACAAACAGCATGGAACAGAGTGTGATAGAACCGCCCCAGGGCATGTTCATAAGCTTAATATAAGAAGTTGCGAACCCCAGTGCCAGTGCGACTGCGGAAAATACAAGCTGCTTGGTAGAAAATGCACGCTCCTTCTGATTCTGATCCTGATTCTGGTTCTCTTTGACCCTGGTACGGATCACTGCGGTCAGGATCACGAGAACTGCAATCAGAATAATCACAGCGACCTCGCCGCCTGTTGTCAGTGAAAAGTAGCCGTCTTCTTTGTTAAAAAATAGTGACATAAAAAATCCTCCTTAGACTTTTTACATCGCTAAGGAGGACATAATATGATCCTGTTATCCTGTGCTTCCTTACGCCGGTATTACCCGGTTCAAGTAGTGAGGGTTAATCTGTGTAACAGATAATCTCAGCAAATGCTCCCCTAGCGAAGTGATTATTTTATTTCGGTGTTTGCACCGATCTCTATAAAAATACAACTCTTTCCGTCCGGTGTCAATCCCCTATAGAATCATCGTTACTGTTCTATGAAATCATCATTACTGTTCTATGGAATCACCGTTACTGTTCACTCATACCTCGTCCCACAATCAAACCTGCCACCGGCAGCTTCTCTGAATGCATGTCAGGTAATAATTTGCATCCTCATCCGCTACATCCGGATTTCCTCACCAAGCGCAAAGGAATAAATAATCCGTTCCTTCACCTTCTTACCCACAATACGCTCTAAGGCTTCCGTATAGTACTCCATCTGGGTATGATAACGCTTTACCAGTTCCTCCCCGGTCTTTACGGCATCGGTCTTATAATCCATCAGAACAAGATCGTCACCCTCTTCAAAAAAGGCATCGATGATTCCCTGAATCAACACTTGTTCCTCATGCGGAAACTGTGGTTTTACGCGGTCTGCCGCAATGCCAAGTACAAAGGGCTGCTCTTTTTTAAGCTTTTGAAGGTGCTGAGCCTTGGCCATTCTCTGTGCCAGTGAGGTCTTAAAAAATACCACAAGCTTTTTCATCGAAACGGCCTCGCTCCACGGCTTCTGTAGCAGCTCCTTTTCTACCATGAGTGCAATCTGCCGTTCCAACTCTAAAATCATGTAAGTATCTGCTCCTGATTTCTCAGATTCCTTACTCCGTTTTTCTTCCCGGTTCATTTCCTTATTATTTTCCCGATCCAGCACCTTTTCAAAATCAAGCAGCTCCATCACCCGGTGATAAGCGCTTCCGCGTTCTGCCCCGGACATTTCCTGTGCTTCCTGCATAAAGGCTGGAATATACGGCACAATTTCCTTTTCCGGGAACAACTCTCCTGCAAAATCCAGATCCATCTGCGCCTTCTTCAACTCAGAAACACTGGTCTTGGTCACCAGCTCCTTTAATCCTTCGTACGCATATCTGCGATCCATGCGCTGCTGCAGCTTTTGCTTCTGTAAAAGCTCTCCTTCTGATGCCTCTTGACTCGTAATCCGATACACAAACTGTTCTCTTTGCAGAATCTGTCCGCACTCCTCGATAATTTTCTGCTCCTTCAGCTCTCCCTCACTGATAAACTGTGCATCGGACAGTGCCGGCAGTACGAATTGCAGGAACGATCCGGCATTCATGAGATCCGTAAACCGCATTCTGCCATCCTCGCCTTTTGTATTTTCATATAATGCAATCTGTTCCTTCAGCTTTTCTTCATCCTTAACAACTGCTGTAAGAATCAGCTTTTCCCGGGCACGCGTCATGGCAACGTAGAGAACCCGCATTTCTTCTGCCAGCGTGTCCAGACGCATTTTCAGGGAAACCACATTTTTCTTCGTCATACGACGCTGGATACGAAGCTCACTGTCAATTTCGTCCACGCCAATGCCAAGATCCATATCGGTCACAAGACGTCCTGTGGTATCCTGCATATTAAATTTCTTGGATAAGCCCGCCACGAAGCATACCGGGAATTCCAGTCCCTTACTCTTATGGATACTCATAATCCGCACAACATCGGCGTTTTCATCGAGAATATCTGCCTCTCCGTAATCCACCTCATACTTCGACAACTGCTCGATGTAGCGCAGGAAATGAAAGACACCGTAAAAGCTTGTCTGCTCAAAGGCCGCCGCCTTAGACAACAACATTTCCACATTGGCTCTGCGCTGCTCACCTCCGGGCTTCGCCGTCACATACTGGAAATACCCGGTCGTATAAATCAATGCTTCCAGCAGCTTATGAATCGGTGTATAAACCGATATCTTCCGGTAATAATCAAGGGTAACCAGAAAATCCGCAATCTTCTCTTTTAAGTCTCCATCATAAGCCCTTAACTGATCGATCAGAGCCGCCGGCCGGTTGTCTGTCGAGCCAACCCGGATTCTCGCAATTTCTTCTTCACTGAAGCCGCCAAAATAGGATTTCAGCGTTCCGTACAGGGGAATATCCTGTCTCGGATTATCAATCACATGCAAAAACTGCAAAAGCTCCCGGATCTCCGAAGCCTCAAAATACCCGGTACGGAGGCTGACATAGGCAGGGATTCCCTCCTTTTGCAGCGTTTCCTTAAACTCCTCTGCCCAGCCGGAGTTCGTCCTAAGCAGAATTACCATATCCCGGTACTGTACCGGCCGCAGCGCACCGGTCTCCTTGTCCGTCACCTGAAAGCTCTGATACAATGTACGGATTTTAGACGCAATCGCCCTTGCTTCAAAGCTGCGCACAGACTCGCCGCTTTCTTCCTCCTGCGTAAAAATCAGATATTCTGTCTCATTCCCGTTATTTTCCGGATAGGAAGCGCCCTCATAAAGGGCGGCATCCTCATCATAGACAATCCCGCCAAGCTCCTGCCCCATAATCTTCTGAAACAGGGTGTTGACTCCTTCCAAAACCTCTCTGCGGCTCCGGAAATTCTTATGAAGATCAATCCGCTGGCAGTCCGATTCTTCCTTGGTATAAGTATGATACTTTTCCATGAAAAGCTCCGGTCTTGCCAGACGGAACTTATAAATGCTCTGCTTGACATCTCCTACCATGAAACGGTTGTTTCGTCCGTCCTGTTCTCCGGAAACCGCCGTCAGAAGATATTCCTGCACCAGATTACTGTCCTGGTATTCATCGATCAGGATCTCGTCAAAGCACTCCCGGTACTCCTTCGCCGCCTTGGTCGGAACAATCTTGCCATCTTCTTTGGTAAGCAGAATCTGCAGCGCCAGATGCTCCATATCGCCAAAATCGATGATATTGGCCTCGCGTTTTTTCTGTGTAAGCATTCGCTCATAAGTCAATACCAGCAAAACAAGCTCTTCCACCATCGGATAAGCTCTCTGCATCTGTGCAAGCGCCTGTTCGGGAGAACGCAGCAGGAATTCCCCTTTCAGCTTCTCGATCTGCTTTTTCACCTCATTGCGAAGCTGTTGTGCCATGGCACGCAAAGCAGGATCCACGGAGTCATCCTTTTTCGATGGAAGACGCCCGAAGGTGATCTTCTCCATGACCTCATACTGTTCCTGATAGGTCTCCTTCTTCGAGGCCTGTTCTAACATCTCCGCTTCCTTTTCAAGAAGTTCCCCATACATATAAGGGCCTGCCGGACACTCCGCAAGCCTGCACGCGTGCCGGAGTTTTCCTGCCAGCTCCTCCAGCATAAAGCGCACATGGGAGGTAAGATACCTGCACCACTGAGTCCCGTTCAGTTCCTCCACATCCGCAATTTTATAATCCTCCAGACAGCCGGAAAGCCAGTCCCCCGGCCATGGATAGCTCTCTGCGAAGTCATATAGCTTTTCGATATATTGTATAAGAAGCCGGTCGTTGCTCCCTCCCGTAAAGTATTCCACACACTGCAGAAACTTCGTATCTGCCGCATCATATTCCTGCTCGAGCAGTTCATTTAAGGTATCCTGCTGCAACAGCTTCAGCTCTCCCTCATCGGCCACACGAAAGCCGGGATCCAGCCCAATCTCATGGAAATGGTTTCTTATAACAAAAAGGCAGAAGCTGTCGATGGTGGTAATCTGCGCCTTATGCAGTAGCGCTGCCTGCCGCTGCAGGTGCTCATTAAACGGATCCTGCGAAAGCTCCCGGTCAATCGCCTGCCGGATACGCTCCCTCATCTGCGCTGCTGCCGCATTCGTAAAGGTAACAACCAGCAGCCTGTCAATATCCACAGGATGCTCTTTATTCAGGATCATCTGTATGATTCTTTCCACCAGCACGGCCGTTTTGCCTGAGCCTGCCGCTGCTGAGATAAGCAGATTCCGGTTTCTTGTATCAATTACCTGCTGCTGCTCCTTCGTAAAGGTTACTCCCACAATATTCTCTCCCTTCTGCATCTGTTACCATTTGGTGCCAGACAATTGTCTATAGTATAGCACAGCGCCCCCCGGATTCATAGGAAAACGCTGATAAAAGCATTTCCTTAGCTTTACAGATTCTTAAGAATTTATCGTTTGCTTTTCTGTAAAAATAATGCTAATATAAGAGCCGGTAATATATTACCGGGAACGATTTCCCGGCAACAAGGAGGAACCTATTATGAGAAGAAGAAATGCAGCATTATTATTATCTGCAGCACTGGTTTTAAGCAGCCTGACCGGATGCGGTACAGCTTCCTCTGCGGAAGATACAGCAACCGTTACGGAGGAAAGCACCGAAGCTGCGGAAACCACCACAGAAGACACTGCTGAAGCGGATACAGAAGCATCTGAAGCAGATGCAACAGAGGAAGAAGCCGAAGTCGAAGTGAGTGAAGATTTCATCCCTGATGATTTCGTACAGGAGCGCGCAGGCGTAAATACCTTTGCCTCCTATGATGAGATCATCAGCTATCTGACCGCAGGAACCGAAGGTTATGCCTACATCACTGTAGACGGCTCCGACAAGGATCTTCTGGTTATTTCCGACTTCCTGTATCAGTGGGATGATGACACGATGGCCGCTATGAGCGTATCCTTTTACGGATACAATACAGAAGGTCAGATCATGAACCTTGGAAGCTATACTTCCGGCGGAACCGGTTATCCTCTCTACTGCGCCAACGGTATTCTGTACTTAATAGATCGTTACCAGTACGGTGAAATGAAGGTCAGCCCCGAAACCGGCGGATTATACTATACCAAGTCCGTCAGCGTTGAGTATGCAGAGGACGGAACTGCCAGCTTCAGCGGATTTGAACATACCGATGATGATATCTTTGGGGAAACCGTAGATACCACGATCACCACGGAAGATGAGTTCTTTGCTCTGTTCACACCGTTAAATGACTTGTCTCCTGTAAATTTCCAGGTTGCAGAATAAGCAGTTTTTCCTGCACATAGGTCATCTGCTCTGACATCTTTTGCAGCTATTCAGAATTTCATTGGCAAGACCGCCTCTATGTGGCTTTGCTTATGTGTTCTGAATAGCTGTCATTTTTTCTATAATATCCGGTTCATCTTTAAGGACATCCATCCCATTTCCGGGTTTTCGTTTGGTAAAACCTGGTATCTTTCCGTCAAAGTCACAGATTTCACGGAAGGTACAATAGGTACAGGAATCCGTACTTCCCTGCTCACAGGGATTCACCGCAATATTCCCCTTAAGAATTTCCGTCCCAAACTGGTGTATTTTGTAGTTTACATAACTTGAAATCACTTCATAATCCTGACGGCTTATTACGCTCGACCGTGCCGACAGGGAACCGTCACTTTTCCGTTCCACCGGAATAACGGCGGACTTGGCTGCAAAGCTTCCATCCAGAAGCGTGATGACCTCCTCGCTGTCATTTACAAGTCCGTTCATACGAAGCTCCTTTAAAAGCTGCTCATTGACCTGCTCGGGGCTCAGCTCCTCTTCCGTTTTAAGCATCGGATCGTTCACATGATAATAAAGCAGCGCTGCCGGAATGATCTCCTTATCCGGATGAGTTTTCTTCATAATTTCGGTTGCCACATTCATATAGACTATGAGCTGCAGCTGCAGACCATAGTAAACGGCTGCGAGATCAAACTTCTTATTTCCCGATTTGTAATCAATGACCTTTACATATACGTGCTCTTCATCCTCATAGGTATCTAGCCGGTCAATCCTGCCACGGAGCTTCATCTTCTCCTCATCCGAAAGGGCAATATTCACAGCATCCAGATTCTCCACCTGTGCAAAACTCATCTCGAATGCTTTCGGAACGAATTTCCCGCTCTTTAGCTGCTCCTTTAACGCCCAGATCGTCCGTTTCAGAATCCGGTACATCCGTCTGAGCATATACTGATACCGCGCAGAGCTGTAAAGAATGGTTTCACCATACTGCATCGCACAGTTCTCAAGAGTCTCCCACAGAAGCTGTTCTCCCTCTTCCTGCGGGAAATCCAGCCAGGTATAGCCTTGCTCGTTCAGTTGATGGGAAAACATCTCCAGCACCTCATGGTAAATGTTTCCAAGATCTGCATTCTCAAGCCGGAATTCTTCTCTCTCCTTAAGACCTAGGCCATATTGCAGAAAGTGTGCATAGGCACATGCCGCATAACGTTCCAGACGGCTGACACTGTTTTCGAGCACGGTTCCATAGATCATTCTCGCAATCATTTCACTCAGCGGCTTGTGCTCATAATGCTCATATGCTGCCTCTACAAGCTTTTCCATCTGCCCCCGGAAGGAAGAATCCTCCCAGTAGATCCGGCAAAGACTGAAAAACTCCTCGTCCGTCATGCCTCCCCTTCTCCCCCGGGCACGCTCACGCAGCTCTCTGGCCACATAAGGAAGTGCATCCTTCTTCCCCATAATCCACTCGCATACCGTTTCTTCCGCTTCCGGCAGATTTCCTCGGTAAGCCCGTGGAAAAAGTGCCTTCATCGTATCAATCAGATAAGAAGGCCGAAGTGTCTTTCCATCGCTGCTGATCCGGGCATAGGACAGATACAGCCGCTCGGAGGGCTTCGTCATATTCATGTATAAATACAGTCTCTGTGTAAACATCTGCTGCCTGGGTGTCGGTGCCAGTTCAATTTCCGATCCCTTCAAAAACTCCCGGTCAATATCCGAAATAATTCCACCCTTATTTGCGTTTCCCGGAATGTTTCCATCGTTTACGCCTAGGAAGAGCAGCACCTTCACCTGATTTAAGCGGGTTCGCTCCATATCACCGATGATCACACGATCCACGCCTCCCGGAATGGTTCCGACCTCTATCTCTGCAAAGCCGGCATCCAGAATATCGGCAAACTCCTGCAGGGAAAGTGCCTCATCGCTCAAAAGTCCCTCCATCTGTGTCAGAAGCTCCATTACAAGACGATAAATCTGTGCATATTCCCTCGCCCGTTCTTCTTCTCCTTCTGCCCGGAACTGTTCTTCAAAGGCAAGCAGCTTTTCCTGAATGTTCCCCTTCACAATAAAGTCATATAACGCTTTTACATAACCGGATGCCGATTCCTGCTTATCCAGAAGAGGGGCGATCTGGCTGTAAAGACGTTCCCTCAGCTCATTGATCTGAGTAGTCGCATTCCTTGTAAAAAGCTCTCCCCATTTCTTCCTGCCCCGGATTCCGGTTGCCAGAATATAATTTTCGAGAATATCCGTCTCTTCCATCGTAAAGTCCGCAAGTCCGCTCCGCAGATAATGAAAGACCGCCTCATAGCTGAAATTCTGCAGGACAATCCGCAGGGCACTCCGTATGTATTCCAGAAATGGATTCAATAGAATTCCACGCGTCCGGTCAATAAATACCGGGATATCGTACGTTTCGGCTTCCCGTTCAAAGAAATCTCCGTAGGCAGCCAGATCTCCCGTCACCACAGCAATATCCCGGCAGCAGTAATTCTCTTCCAACACCAGCTTTTTGATTAAAATGCAGGCTCTGCGAACCTCCTGTGCAGGGTTCAGTGCTTCGAAGATCTGAATCTCCGGTGTGGATTCCTGCTGTGGATACTCATAGGGTATCAACGGATAACGGAATATCTGCTTTTCCAGATGAGAAAGCTCCCGGCTCTCCCGGAATCGCGGCAGTCCGTCTTTTCCAAGATAAACGTCCTGTGCCTGCCGGACATTTCCCTTCTGTGCCCATTTCTGCAGATCCCGGACCGTCTTCTTACTTAAATAGAATAATTCCTGCTCACCGGTAATATGGTAAGGATTTTCTCCCTCTCCCAAGGTTACCGATACAATGACCCTATGGGATAATTCCATCAGTTCTGCAATCAGTCGGTACTGGATCGGCGTAAAACCGGTGAATCCATCAAAAATGACCACACTGTTTTTCATAATTCTCGACTCATGAACCGCCTGTGATAACAGGGCAAGCGTATCCTCCGTTGTCACGAACCGCTCTGCCACGTACGCATCAAACGCCTGATATAACGTCTTTAAATCCTTTAACTTATAATATAATGTACCGCGTCCCTTTGCGAATTCCGCCAGTTCTCCGACGCGCTCCACCGATAATCCATATTGCTTAAATTCGGAAATTGCAGATTTGATTTCATGAATATAACCGATTTTATTCAGATTCTTTGACAGAACCGGAAGCTCCTCCTGCACCGAAGAAGCAACCTTGCGAAGCACCAGACTTTTACCGGTATCATCCAGAACCGGCTTCCTTCCATATCCGGTTTCTTCAAAAATACGATGTGTGAGTCTGCCAAAACTCAACACATCGATATTCATAATTCCACCATTTGGACTTTCCTTTACGAGATCCATCTGCGTCTGCATGGTGAACTGGTCCGGAACCAGAAACAGGAAATTACAGTCCGGATTCTTTGCCGCCATAGAAAGAACGTCCTGATGAAGTTTTTTGCTTTTTCCGGAACCGGACGGTCCAAAATAAAACTGTAGCGCCATGTATCCTCCTATATCCGCTCATGGTCTGCATTTGTCTCTCTGTTATTCCTTAATGCCCTTTTCTGACATCAACAGCAGATGCTTCCTGCTGTATGGAAGCATTACAGAAATGGGATCATATCCTTAACCGAATCGAAAATAAGATCCGGCTCAACCTCCGAGGTCTTCACATCCTCCATCGTTGCCTCTCCGCTCAGTACGAGAATTCCCGTATAGCCGTTGTTTACTCCTGCTGCCACATCGGTATAAAGCCGGTCACCGACCATCGCCGTGTGTGCCTGATCCACACCTTCCCGTGCAGCCAGATAGTCCATAATATCACGGTTTGGCTTTCCAATGATATGATCCGGCTCTCTTCCCGCCGATGCCTTGATAAACGCATGAATCGCGCCTGCATCGGGGATAAAGCCTGTCTCTGTCGGGCAGTTATAATCCGGATGCGTGGAAAGGTACGGCAGGCCTGCGCGGACAAAATCACAGACCCTGCACATCTTCTCATAGGTAAGGGTCGTGTCAAAGCCAACCACTACGACCTCCGGGGATTCGGAATCCAACACGATTCCTTCCTGCATAAATTCTTCGGTAAGCAGTTCATTTCCCAGTAAAAATACCCTTTTCTCAGGGAAATGCTTCTTTAAATAAGCAATCGTCGCCTGTCCGGATGTGACAATCTTCTGCTCCGTAACCTCTAAGCCCATCCGGGAAAGCTTCTGCACATAAACCTGTGGATTTTTAGAAGAATTGTTCGTCAGAAAGACATACTTTTTGCCTGCGGCCTCCACCGCACTTAAAAATTCGCGCGCGCCATCAATCCACTGCTCCCCTAAATAGATGGTTCCATCCATATCAAGTGCAAAACATTCCATATTTTTTAGGATGCCTGCTGCATCCTGATTTACATCCGGTATCATAGTCTACCTGCTTTCTTCTGCATAAGAATATTTCTGTATGCTGAACTGTACTCAAAATAGATCCACTGGATCCATTTCTCCTATGCATGGCAGCTCAGACTGCCCTCGTCACATGACGAAGCCAGGTCAGCTCCTCACCCTCAAAATAGGGCTTCAGTTTCTCATACACTGCCGCATGATAGTCGTTCAGGCGCTCCTTATCAAGGTCACTCATCTGGCTCAATTCCACGCCGTCAAGATCAATCGGTACAAAGGTCAGATCCTCAAAATACATGAACTGACCATACTCGTTCTCTTCACCCTTACGACAGAGAATTTCATTCTCAATACGGATTCCGTACTGGTTTTCCAGATAAATTCCCGGCTCATCGCTTGTTATCATGCCTTCCTCAAAAACAGCCGGCTTTCCGGCATCCGGAAGAATCTTCCAGCGAAAGCTCTGCGGACCTTCATGGACATTCAGAAGATTTCCAACACCATGGCCGGTTCCATGCTTATAGTCCAGTCCATGCTCCCAAAGCACTTCTCTGGCACGGATGTCTAAGTTTGCTCCGGTGCAGCCATGCAGGAACCTGGTTGCACGCATAGAAAGCATGGCACGAAGCACCAGCGTATAATGCTGCTTCATCTGCGGGGTTACCGGCCCTAAGATAAAGGTTCTCGTGATATCGGTCGTTCCGTCTATGTAATGCCCGCCGCTGTCAATCATCAGCATCCCTTCCGGCTTTAATGCCGCACAGGTCTCCTTCTGTGCACCGTAATGAATGATCGCGCCATTGGTTCCGTAAGCACTGATCGTTGGAAAACTCAGCTCCAGAAATCCTTCCTGCTGTGCCCTCAATCCATCGATATGCTCCGCAACAGACACCTCATCCATCGGAATGGTACCCACATTCTTCTTTAGCCAGTACATAAACCTTGTTACCGCTACCGCATCCTTGATATGTGCCCTGCGGGTATGCTGCATCTCTGTCTCATTTTTGATGGCTTTCATCAGGGTGGTCGGATTTTCCTTATTTAGAAGCTTCGTGCCGGTCTGCGCACTTTTCTCCTCACAAAGCTGTTGTAATTCCTTCAGCACGCGGAAATTCACCTGCGATTCATCGATCCAGACTTTCGCTCTCTTTTCTTCCTTCGTGGCCTGCGCTGCCACGCTGCCCAACATTTCATAAAAGCTGTCATACGGATAAATCTCTACTCCAGCCTTTTCCATCCGTTCTCTTGCTGAAGTATCATCTCCTGCTGCAAAGCCCTCCTGTGCAAACAGCAGCGCACGCTCCTTTGTTACCATCGTATAAGCTAATACTACCGGGCAGCATTCCACGTCATTGCTTCGAATATTATAAAGCCATGCAATATCATCAAGGGAGGTGAGCACATGGATGCCTGCCTCTTCCTTTTCCATCTCGCCCCGGACTCTTGCAAGCTTGTCTTCCACGCTCTCTCCGGCGTATTCTTCGGAAAGAGCCCAGACCGGATGATGAATGAGTGCCGGGCGTTTTTCCCACGCTGCATCACACAGATCAAGGTCAAAGCGTACCTGTCCCTCATGCTTCTTTGCAATTTCTTCAAGCTCACTTCCCTTAGAGGAGGTGAGCACTCTGCCGTCAAAGCAGAGCGTCCAGCCCTGCTGCAGCTTCTGATCGACATATTCAGTCATTGTGGGAACTCCCGGTTCTCCCATTTTCATTAAGGTGATCCCGGAGCCTTCCAGCTCCTTCGCTGCCTGAATGAAATATCTGCCATCGGTAAACAGGACTGCCTCATCAGGCATTACCACGAGCGTTCCCGCCGATCCGGTAAAACCGCTGAAATATTTTCTTGCCATAAAAAAATCACTGACATATTCACTGTTGTGATAATCCGAGGTTGGGATTACTACACAGTGAACGCCAGCTTCCTTCATTTGATTTCGTAAGCTTAAGAGTCTTTCGTTCATTATTTTCCTACCTGCTTCCTGATATTATCTGTTGATGTCAATCAGATTGTTCCGTACTTTGCGCTCTCACAATCTGCCATCATACCTTATTTCTGGACATAAAAGCTGTAATCAGTCCGAGTACCAGCGCTGCACTGCAGCCGACGGCACCTGCCCGAAATCCGCCTTCAAAAATGCCCATAAATCCGCTTTCATTTACTGCTTCCTTAACTCCCTTCATCAGAACATGCCCGAAGCCGAGCAGCGGAACGGCTGCTCCTGCTCCTGCAAATTCCTTAAATGGTTCATAGAGGCCAAGAAAGCTTAATACAGCCCCCGAACAAACCAGTAACACCATGATTCTGCCCGGCATCAGTTTCGTTTTTTCCATAAGGATCTGTACCATTGCACAGATCAATCCTCCAACCCAGAACGCATTGAAATAATCCATCCTACCCTCCTGAAATTCTGCAAATAAAAACCTGCATCTCTTTCTTATGAGTATCTGCATTTTTCTGGATTTCATACCATAAATCCGAACAGACTCTTCTGCTCCTATTCCATATTCTGTTCAGCCCTCTTTCCCCCGGAGCTTTCGCCTTTCGATTTCCCGGGAAGCTGTACCAGAATAACAGCCGTAAACATCAGCACACAGCCAATGAGCTCCTTAACCGTCAGCTTTTGTTTTAAAATCACCCATCCTGCCAGCACGGAAAAGGTTGATTCCATGGATAGCAGAAGCGAAGCAATCGTCGGATCCATATTTTTCTGCCCTATAAGCTGCAGGGTGTATGCCACTCCGCTTGACATGATTCCGGCATAAGCAATCGGAAGCCATGCTGCCACGAAATTGGACCAATGGGGTGTTTCAAATACAAACATCAAAATAGTGAGAATCACTCCTGAGGTCAGAAACTGAATACAGGAAATCTCCACCGGATCGGCAAGCTGCACGAAATGATCCGCAAGCAGAATCTGTACCGAAAACAGAAATGCACAGAAAAGGACAAGAACATCTCCCCTTCCGATCTGCAGACTCTCACTCATGCAGAGCAGATACATACCGACTGCTGCAAGCACGGCACAGGGCCAGACCTTCCCGGGCACCTTTTTCTTAAGGAAAATTCCCAGAATCGGCACAATAATAATATACAGTGTCGTAATAAATCCGGCTTTGCCAACCGAGGTGTACTGAATTCCAATCTGCTGCAGGGTCGATGCTGCACACAAGGCCAGTCCACAGCAGATTCCTCCGATCCAGGTAATCCTCGCACCGGCAGGCGCAATTCCCTTCTTCTGATTCTGCTTTCTCCGGAATGCAATCACGGGAAGCAGCACGACAGCTCCCAGCAAAAACCGTGATGCACCAAAAGAAAGCGGACCAAGATAATCCATCCCGACGCTCTGCGCCACGAAAGCAATGCCCCAGATAAATGCGGCTAATAATAATAAAAAGCCATTCCCTATTGAATTTGTCTTCAAGTATCTATACCATCCTGTCGTTGTTTTTCATTCGGAAGCTCTGTTACGGCACCTTCGTGCCTTTCCGTAACGGGTTTCTTCCGTACTCCGGTCTGTATGCACTTTACAGTGCTGCAATAACCTCTACCTCACACAGGACGTTCTTCGGAAGCTGCTTTACTGCTACACAGCTTCTTGCCGGCTTACCGGTAAAATACTGCTCATATACTGCATTAAAGGCGGCAAAATCTGCCATATCATCCAGAAAGCAGGTCGTCTTTACCACGTTTTCATAGGTGGTTCCTGCTTCCTTTAAAATCTCTCCGATATTTAACATTACCTGCTTAGCCTGTACGGTAATATCTCCCTGCGCGATCTCTCCGGTTGCCGGAATAATCGGGATCTGTCCGGATGCATATAACATTCCGTTCACGATGATTCCCTGTGAATAAGGTCCAATTGCTGCAGGTGCTTTTGTTGTTGCTACTTTAGTTAACATAACATTCTCCTCTTCCGGCTATTTTTCGTCAAATTCTGCGGTCACATAGAAGCCTCGCTCATTCTCCGTGATCTTTACCACACGGCCTTTTCTGACCTTCAGCCGCTCACGGAACGGAATGTTCGGTGACATAGCAAGGGAGGGATCTATCGTATAATAATAATTACTCGGCAGTACCCCTTCGGTTACGGTAATGTCGTCCCCTTCCTGTAAGAGCCCCGGCCGCTCCATTTTAAACTCCATCTGACGCATATCATTCGCCTCACTTTATTTTCATTCTTCTATAGTTTAAACTGTTCTATCGTATCATGCAAGAGGTCAGCTTCTTTTCACGGATTTTTATTGTACAAAAAGGAAATAGAAAATGCTGCCTGCCGTTTTTCCTAAAGCAGCAAACAAAAGAGCTATCCCGAGTCCATGCCGGAAGCCGATTCTCCTTGAGAAAATCGGGATGGAGTTCAGCATTTCCGCAATGGCAAGTGCCAGACACCCCACAAACATTCCGGCAAACAGTCCGAACACAATAAGAAATGCCGTTCCAGACCATGACGGTAATATTCCTTCCCCTATGGATTTATAAAATACACTCGCACCTCCTCCTGCGATTGTTCCGAAAACCACCGCCTCTTCTAACGCAAATATATGCTCTGCCACATGCATTTTCCCGGCAAACCGAGGCACTAATCCCACCGAGGCAAGCACTGTAAACACACCGGCGGATGCCAGTACGCCAAAGCTCACACCACATACGGCCAGCAGAATATGCATCCAGAAACTATACATCAAGCGTATCCCCCTGTCTTGCTGAGGTTTCGATCAGTGCCGTATTCACATCCTTCTCATAAAGACGCATTTCGACTTCAATCGGGGTCGGATCCTTTGTGATCCTCCGTCCGCCTATATGATTAAAGAACACTATAATACCAATCGCAAGTCCTGCGGAATAGGAAATTTCCAGAATGTTGATCCCCTTTGCGGGTGTACCAAGCACCACCGTGTGCACCTTGTCAAACAGTTCATAGATTCCAATATCATTATGAAATGCCATGATCGTAAATGAGGTTCCGAAAAACGTCATCATTGAAACAAACAGGAGCTTCAGCCACTGTACCGGCCCTTTGCGCTTCTCTACTTCGATCCATTCAAGCAGTACCGCCGTCTCTCCCAGATTCTCTACCTGAATTCCCGGATACTCCTTCGCAATCAGCTCGATCACCTTTAACACGCTGATTACCTGCCGCTTCGGTGCCTCCTTATGAAATTGGAATACCGTAAGTGCCTTTACCTTCGCCATGATATGCTCATCTGCACAAAACACAGAGGCAATGTCCCCGACGCTTACGCGCGGCTCCTTCACCTCTGTGTTCTGATCTGCCCTGATATATAAAATTTTGTTCGTTCCGCCTTCACCGCTCATACGATCCCTCTCCGTTTCTCATTTATGATAGTATGTGCTAAATGAATCCCTTTCATACAATATATACTTTGGATATATTACTAACGAGCTTGTAATTTATGTCCAAAACAAGAGGCCAGCAGATGTTCCATCAGGAATTGCATTTAATTTAAGAAGAACTGCATAACAACCGGATCATGATCCGAATATTCATATCCCCAGTCGGAATGCTTATAATAATTAATCGAAATATTATCCGATATAATAAATCCATCGAGCGTAACCGTCATGGTAGTCTCTTCATTGTAAGGCTCATCTGCATTTCTGCAGGTATCATGGGCAATATCCTCGGTAGCTCTAAGGGTATCCATTCCCATGCGGAAGCCTTCAGGCAGCTCCTCTCTTGGGAACGGCTGTGCCCATTCCGGTGCATTCGAGCTTGCATCCGTCCGGAGATTATGATTAAAGTCCCCACCACAGATGACATAATTTCCACGTGCATAGTCCGCTTTCATATCAGCAAACAGCATCCCCAGCTGACCACTCCGCACCTCTTCACTGCTTCCATAGGCAGACAGGTGTACATTATAAAGGCAGAGCATCTTTCCATTATCCACCGGGACTCTCGAAATAGAATAACACCGGTCCAGATCGGTATACTTACTAAAGCTTGTGGAGATCGGCAGACTTCTGCGAATCGCATCCGTGATTTCACCTCTGGAATAGGTAACCAGCCCGGATTGGTTTGCCCCATGCGGCTCCCATGGCGGCACCATCAGATAGGGGGAATCATAATTCTGTGCAAAGGTATAATAATATCCGGTCACAAACTCATTGAGCAGCTCCAGCTCATTGACATGGTAAGAACGCGTTCCGTCAATATCCACCTCCTGCAGAAACACAAAATCTGCTGCCGTATTATTGATGACATCTCCCACACCACAAATATCCGCAATCACGCTCTCTTCATCCTTGGCTCTGGAATATTTCCCTCCATCCATAAAGAAACTGTAATCCCGCTGATAAGCTCCAAAACCGATATTGTAGGTCATAATCCAGTACGCCTTCCTTGTCGTAATGGAAGCCCTGTCCTCAAACTGTGCATACTCTCCCGACTGGGAAATGTTAAGTGGCTGGTTATCCGGCAGACGGTAATATGCTGCCATCACATAAATCACATAACCAATACAGACCGCCAGTAAAACAGCAGCCGCAATGCCTGTTCTTCGCAAAATCTTCTTCAAATATTCCTCCGTTCCGTCTGTACGAAATGTAGCTGTTCAGAACCGCATTCCCGAAGCCGCTGTTTCACTGCATGGCTAATCTCATGTGGTCAGTTCGTATAAGACAATATATAATTCACGCCGGAAGAAAGCTGCAGGGTCAGCTCATGATCCCTGACCTCATAGGTTCTTCCCGTAGTAAGCTCCCTCACCGTCTTCACATCCTCTTTAAAGTGAAGGGTTACATGTTCATAATACGCCACATCCGAGCGTAAAATCAACTTATTATTGTCATAAAGGAACATCTGGATGCCGCTGTCCCCTTCCATATGTACCGGAAGTCCTGCACAGAGAGCCTTACGGATCACCGAAAGCACCGCTGCCGGGTAATGATACAGATCCCCCATATTGTCCGGAATCGTCACAACATAAAGATGTCCCTCTGCATAAGTACAGCGAAGCACGATCGGAAAATTATTTCCGGTTCCGTAGCCGGCTGCCAGTTCCCATACATCATTGGTGCAAAAGCTCATCTGTGGAATCATCACCGGCTGATCTCCCTGATACTTGCCAAAGATATTAATGCCGCAATTATCGGTTCCTGCATATTCACTCACAATCGCCTTGCGTGAGGTATAAGAGACATTCATGAATTCATGCTGGAATACTTCTCCGAGCTTTTCCACAAAGCCGCTTGTCACTACCACATCACAGCCCTTCATCAGGCTATCTTTCATTTTGTCCACAATTTCGTCATCATCGGCAGCGCTTTCGGCTAAGAATATCACCTTTTCTCCTTCCGGATAATGCATATGTGCCTCAAAGGGAATGCCGCACATGCCAAGATAGCTGTGCAGATTGTCTTCTCCTGCGGAATGGCCGGGACGGTATGCTGCAACACCGATCGGGTTGCCAAGTTCACTTAAGTATTCGTCCACTTCCTCAAACATTTCTCCTACGGCTGCCGGAAATAACCGGAAGTCCGGAGCCTCGATCAGCGATCCCAAACAGAACAGCGTCACTTCCTTAGCCTTTGCAAACAGGGTCAGATACCCCTGCTCCAGATAAGAGGTCAGATTATAACTGCATTCATAAGGATCGAACCAGCCGCCCAGGTTTCTTCCGGGTGCTGCACTTTCCAGATAACGCATGACAAAATAGCTTAAATATTTCGGCAGATGCTGCCCGGAATAATCCGGATTCCGGGTTTCCGTACCAGTATAAATCGTGTCCGCTATTTGTGGCTGTGTCGTCAGATCATAACCGGTTTCATTGTATACCTCAAACCACTGCGGATACTTGATAATCACATTCATTTCCGGGTTGATGCTTTTTGCAGTCTTCATCACAACCTCTTCCGTGATGTATTTCATCTTTTCAAGGCGGAACTCCTTCCAGCTCTTCGTTCCCTTCTGCTCAATACATTTCCTGCATCGGCAATTATAAAAGTAAAAATCATCAAAGATCAGTTCATCAAAAATTTCAGCATTCAATGCAACAGCCTTACGAAGTATTTCCACATCCTCCTCACTGGAATAGCACAGCGAGTTAAATCCATCGTCCTGCTCTTTTGCACAGGTCGTAATGCCGCCTGATGTTGCAATTCCCTTACTCTCAAAATACGCCTTCACCTTAAGGAGCTGCTCCTTCGTTGCCCACTCCATTCCACGGAAGCACTCAATATAAGCCCTTCCAAGCTTTACATTCTTATAAAGAAGTGCAAACTTCCGGTCGAATTCCTCCAGATCCTGTATCCCATTCACATTTCCTACCGGACAGTACACCGCTACATTAAAGTTCTTATAGCTCATCTTCTGCTCCCGCTCAATTAACCCCTTGTTCTTCATTTTCTCCATATGCTTACCTCCATTGTGTATGAGTGGCTACTCATAATTTCGTGATGTCTGACCCGTTCAGAAGCCTTCTCTTCCCCAAACGGGTATCTGTTAATCTTCACGCTATCACAGAGTCTACCATGATGCTAGAACATATCTTGCTATTAATCGTAAGTTTCTCTTGCCTGTCTTTCTTGACGGTCAGTTTCGTTGCTGTCTCTTCATTTGTTATGTCAACCATCTTACCCGGCAAACTCCACCGCATGCGCCACACCGGGAATGGACTTTCCTTCATTGAAGCTGACCTTACTAAGAAGAGCTCCCGTTGGCACGAAAAGCACGCGCTTATAGCTTCCTTCCTTTAATTTCTTTAAGATCAGGGCAGCAAGTGTTACGGCAGCACAGCCACACCCGCTTCCTCCCGAGTGTGCATCCTGGGATTCGTCATAGATTTCGATTCCACAATCCATGTGCTGTGCCGTAATGTCGATTCCCTTTTTTTGAAGAAGATCAAAGAGTGCGGTCTGACCCACCATACCAAGATCACCGGTAATGATCCGGTCGTAATCCTCTGGTTTGCGCTGAAAATCGCGGAGATGGCGTTCAATCGTATCTGCGGCCGCCGGTGCCATGCACGCGCCCATATTCATGGAATCCCTGATTCCCATATCCACGATCTTCCCGATGGTGATCGCCGTTACCCTCGCATAATCCATCTCACTTTTCTGCCCGCTCAAGATAAAGGCTCCGCTTCCAGTCACCGTTGTCGTTGCAGACATCGGACGCTGGTTCCCGTAATCCAGCGGAAAACGGAATTCCTTCTCCGCACTGGCATAATGACTGGATGTAACACAAGCCGCATTCTCCGTCATCCCACCTGCAATCATCATAGCTGCCATGGCAATCGTCAGTCCGCTCGTAGAGCATGCCCCGTAAAGTCCCACAAACGGAATATCAAAATCCATATTTCCAAAGCTGCTTGCGATTGACTGTCCAAGCAAATCTCCTGCAAACAACAGATTGATGTTCTCCTTTTTTAACCCTGACTTTTCAATTGCCAGGGAAAGTGCTTCTCTCTGCAGGGCACTCTCTGCTCCCTCCCAGGTATCCGCACCGAATTTATCATCCTCCGAAACCAGATCAAACAATTCTCCAAGCGGCCCCTGTCCCTCCTTTTTACTCACCACGGAAGCACACGACCGGATATAAACAGGCACCGGAATCTTGATTGTTCCCTTTCCCTGTTCAAAAATTGCACCTACTGTTTCCTGCATATAAAATCCCTCCTGCCTGTCAAAATAACTCTATTACCTTTATTTTGACAAATCAGAAGGGTTTTATACATTTGCAGCTATTCAAAGTCATGCAAAATTGCTTTCTGCGAATGCCTGCATTCATTGAAAAAATTCTTCCTGCTTATACCCCATGCTCCATCAGAAACTGCTTCCAGAATTCATTGTATTTGCCAAGAAGATGTATCTGATCGTGCGTATATTCCGCATTCAGATCCCCATTTTCATCGCAGACCGCTTCATTCATGTCAATGTAAAAGAAGGTCTCGTTATCGGCAAGGGTTGCAATCGCATTATTTCTTGCGTTGATATTGCTGTTATTAAAGATCGCATCCGAATTACTCTTCTGCCCGGATACTCTCATATTGGCTTCAATGATGATCTTAGCCTCCGGTGCCAGCTCATGAAGGGTATCCACAACCTCCGTGTACTTTTCCATGAAATCCTCGGTCGTTCCACGTCCTAACTCATTAATTCCCATCATGATATAGATTTTGCCATAATGCTTCGCACTAAGCGCTTCTTCTACTGTTCCTTTTCCTTTGAAGTTCTCATCCATTACCTTATAAATGGTAAGAGAGGTTTCACACAGGAAATCCGCATGCTCCGGAAGGTTCGTATAATCATATAACCCTACCGTTCGCGAATCTCCGATAAACAGTGCATCATCAAAGTAGCTTTCGTCCACCTGCTGAAAATCATAGGCTGCCGCACGCTGTACACCTGCATCCCCATAAATATCCGCTGAAATATGATTGATGTATTCCTCGTAGGTGCTCTCCCGCAGCGGCTTAAGACGCTCCGGTGGAGCTTTCAGGTCATTACCGGAAACAGTCTCTTCTCCTGCTTCCGTCAAAGAGTTGCCGGACACATCGGCCGTGCCCTGCTGTTCCAGGGAATTTCCGGACACATCACTCATCTGTCCTTCCTGATCCTGCTGTGATCCTGTCCCCTGTTCCGCATTCTGAGCCTCTTCATTTGAGCCATCTGCATCTCCCGATTCCTGCGTCTCTTCCTTAGAGCCTTCCTTCAGCTCGTCAATCTTCTGTTTTCTTGCAAGAAGCTCTGCTTTCTTTGCTTCATTAAAGAGATCCCACGGATAAATTTCATCCTGGATTCCTGTAAACACCATGGCTAACAGCGGCTGCTTTAAGGGATCATACTCCTGTGTTGCATAAATATTATGAAATCCGCACAATGCCGCAAGCGTCAGCAGCACCGTTCCCAACAGGATTCCTGCAAGGAGCGGACAGTTTTTTAAAATATTCTTCATCGTCATACGACCTTTCTTGGAAAGTATGTAGCTATTCAGTATTAGAAATTCAGGTACATAAACGGATTTCCTGCCGTACTCGAAACAAAATATATACTGATCCAGAACAGCACAAACAACAGCAGAATCACAACCGGATTCTTTTTATGCCTTTCATAAAAATCAAATACTGCCGGTATGCAAAGTACGATGCCGGCTGCAAAAAGAATCCCATAATTTTGCAGATACTTCACAATATCCTGTGTATTCACTGCAACGCCGCCGTTTCCAAAGAACGGGAACAGTCTGCTAAAGTATATGCCAAGCTGCCCAAGATCGGTAACAGCAAATACTACCCAGCTTAACGGAATGAGGATCACAAGATAGATATGACCCAGTACCGGGCGCTTTTGTAAGTATTTTCCATACCATAGCTTTTCCATAACGATGAGCAGACCAAGGATTGCTCCCCATAGCAGGAAGTTCACACCTTCTCCATGCCAAAGGCCTGTAAGGAGCCAGACAACCGCAAGGTTAAACACCGTCTTTCCTTTGCCGCAGCGGCTTCCTCCCATCGGAAAATACACATAATCACGGAACCATCTTCCGAGCGTCATATGCCATCTGCGGTAAAACTCCGAGATGGTTTTGGACGCATAGGGATGATGAAAGTTTTCGATAAAGTCAAAGCCAAGCATGACCATTAATCCGGAAGCCATCAGGGAATATCCCCAGAAATCAAAATAAAGCTGCAGGGAATATCCCGCTGCACCCAGCCATGCAAGCGGTGTGGAAATGCTCTGATAACCGATCATCTGCAAATCCTTCCAGAGAATCGCAAGACGGTCTGCGAGCAGCACCTTCATGGACAAGCCAATCACAAAATACTGTAATCCGTCCTCAAATCCTTCCAGGGAATAATACCGCAAGGCATAGGGCTGTCCTTCCTCATAACGCATGATCGGTCCCTGGGCAATCTGTGGAAACACCATAAAATACAGGGCTGCATCCATAAACTTTGGACTTTCCGTAATCTCTCCCCGATACAGATCCGCCTGATAGGAAATCATCTTAAAAATGTAAAAGCTGATTCCAAGCGGTAGTAACGATCCTGCCCCAAATACTCCAAGTGCTTTAAACACAATGAGAACTGCCACATCCACACATACGATTCCGGTCAGATATCGTTTTCTGGCAATCTGATGCCATTTCCGGATTTCATACCCGCACCGCTGATCCCACATCCGCTTCCCAATAAAGTAATTGAGCCAGGTCAGAAAAATAAGTAACAAAATAAAAACCGGTTCCCCGACAGCATAAAACACAATACTGCCTATAAGCAATATCGTGTTTCTGTGTTTTGCGGGAAACGCATAATATAAGATCAAAAAGACCGGTAAAAACCGGAACATAAATTCCAAACTGGCAAAGCTGATCATCTTTTGTCTTCTCTCTATCTATTCTCTTTCAATTTCTGTCTTTTCATATTTCGTAACTATTCGGAACAGTTACCATTTTTCTTAACTTCAAAGCTTTCCGGATTCTCTACTTCCCGGAACCGTCTTTCAGAACAGAACCGTCCAAATCCAATAAACAAGCCCTAACACCCAGCTTGTGAAAATTCCATACAGAATAACGGGTCCTGCAATCGTAAAAATCTTACAGCCCACGCCAAACACCCAGCCTTCCTTCTTAAACTCAATCGCCGGAGCTGCCACCGAATTGGCAAATCCGGTAATCGGAACAAGCGCCCCTGCTCCCGCAAAGGTCACAATCTTCGAATACACATGAAAGCCGGTCAGAAGCACGCTTAATGCTATGAGGACAAGGGAACAGATGCTTCCTGCCTGCTGCCCGTCCATACCAAGCTTCTTAATCGACAGGTTCGTAATGAGCTGCCCCAGTACACAGATCAGCCCTCCCACGAAAAAGGCCTTCACCATCTGCTTCCCAAGCTGATAGGTTGGTGTAATTTTCTTAACATATTCTTTATATTCTTCTGACATGATTCCTCTCCTTTTTGTGTATAGGATATGAAATCATGTCCGGAATATACATGTTCTTTTCACAAACTTTATTTACTCTGTTTATAAACAGGATCTGCCGGATATCCACCCTTTAATTTCTGCATGCCGCGCTGAATGGCATCCCTGGAATTCTTCCAGTCCGCATCCTTGTTGCGGTAATCAAATTTTTCTACAAGCCACGAAACATCCTCCTGCAGACGTTCCATATTGGTCTTCATCAGCCGGAACATTGCCGGATAAAACTCTGCCTTTTCCTTATCGTTCAGACGGCTCTCCGCTCCCTCACACAGATCTCCAAAGTGCGGCAGGCAAAACCCCTTCCCGTTTAATAGCTTTTCCTTAAATGCAGCATCCCTGGTATAAAGATAAAAGAAGGTATCCAGATACCGCTCGTAGGTATCTGCTGCCTGCCGGCAGATATAGCAGGACTTCTCCTTCTCGCGCACCCACGCCCCGATGGAGTTGGTGGTATCCGCCGGTTTCTTCATCCTTGCCATAAATCCGGATTTGCCCGGCGTAAATTTATCAAACTGCTCCTGCAGCTCCTGATTCATCCTTTTATAATGCGTCTTTAAAATCCAGCCGTTTCCGAGGGTATTTCCATAGTCAAACATCTTCTTAAAATGCAGCCGGCAAAAACCGGTACGATCTGTAATTGCCCTGACATCACTTTCCATATAAGAGGATCCGGAGCCCAGCACGAAATCCAGCAAATCGTGCTCTATCTCCCGTTCAACAAAGCAGAACGGGCACTCATCATCTGCATTGAGTGCATCATTTAACGGTATCGTATATAATTTTTCTTTCATGACATAACCTCCGGTTTCTTAGTTCCCAACAGGCGCATGGTACCCAGATACTGTTTTAATTCCTGATGATAAAGCTCCGGCTGGAAGGAGCCTTCAAGGAAATGACTGCGCATCAGTCCTTCTGTCGTAAACCGAATCATTTCTGAAAGCTGTTCCAGGCTTAACCGCTCATCCAGCTCTTCCCCTGTCGCCTGACTTAAAATCTGCGCATACCTCTCACTTAAAATATTCCGCTTGTCCTCCGTCTCTACCAGTACCTCACTGACATTTTCCAGTCTGCTGTTATTCAAAAAAAACATCATATACGGATAATTACGCATCACCTGCAGCTCTGCTTCCTTGATCTGCTCCACCAGACGGAAATAATCCGTCTCTTCCTTATCCACGCCTGTGGTCAGTTCCAGAATCACATAACGAATGCTGTAATCGTAAATAAACGAATACAGCCCCAGCTTGCTTACAAAATAATGAAACAGTAATCCCTTACTGATTCCGGCCTCACGGACAATATCATCCGTGCTTGCATGTGCATAGCCATTCATGGCAAACACTTTTAAGGAGGCGTTGATCATACGATCCTGCTTCTCCTTCTTTAAATCAAAAAACTTCTCATTCATACCCCGGTATCCCTTCCAATTGACTTTCTTAGTCGAAGAAAAATATAACATATTTTTGTCTGGGATTCAAGATGATCAAAGGTATCAATCCCCGAAATCCGTCTGGAAATTTTTATAAATTTTTTCGAAACTCTTTCGCATAATTTTCTTTTCTTTTTTCCAAAATAGTATTAAGATATACGTATCGAATCATAGTAAAGACATTGTAACGATTCAGTATCTTCACAGTTACGGTTTGTTACAGAAAGGAGTACGTATATGTCCAAGAAATTTGGCAAGTTTTTATTATTTTCTGCTGTAGCAGGTGCCGCTGCTTATGGCGCATATCAGTATCTGCAGAAGAAGGATACGGCAACGGTTCTTTCCGGTAAAGAGGAGGAGGACGACCTCGATGATTTCAGCGAAGATCTCGATGAAGACGCTGCCCCTGCGAAGGAACGTTCCTATGTTTCCCTGAATCTTGATAAAGCAGAGGCTTTTGCAACGGAAGCTTTCCAGAAAGCCAAGGAAGTCATTACCGATTCTGTTCAGAAGGTAAAGGAAACCGTAATGGAATCCGCTGAGAAGTCCGAAGCAAAGCCTGTAGAAGCTGCGAACGAACCCGCAGGCGAAGAAGTTCCCGAGGAAGAGACTGTGGAAGAGACTGCTGCGGATGCCGCAGGCGAAGAAGCGGCCAAGGAAGCGGCTGCGGAAACCTCTTCTGAAGAGGCTGCTGTAACAGAAGAAGCTCCTGCTCCCGAAGTTCCGGCAGAAGAACCGGTTAAAGAAAACACCGATTCTGTTACTGAAGAATTCCCTTTGGAATGAGAATGAAACCGAGATGCTTTTCCTGAACATTACGAAATAAGCGAAAACAAAAAGCTGTGCAAATTACACAGCTTTTTGTTTTCGTTTATTTTTCTTTCACAGCTTTTGCTTACTTCTCAGCTGCCTGATTTCTCACCCTATGCTATGATGCTATTTCGCAGTCTTTTCCCTGATGAGCGCAATCAGTTCATCCTTTAAATCTCTTGCCTTATCCTTGATTCTTGGTGTTGCCGAAGTGGAAGTCAGGATCGATGCGATCATCTTTGTTGCGACATCATACTGCCCGATATCCATAGCGAGTGCTGCCACCAGATAATCCACGGTCATTTCATCCATACCGCACATCGGATAGTTACTCTCCGTCATCCGGGCATTTACGAATCCTTCATAGGCATTCTTTAAATATTCCAGCTCCTGCTCCTTAAGCTCCTTTAACTTCGCTGTATCCTCCGGTGCTTCCTTTAAAAGTGCTTCCTTCATGCAGCGTACCAGCCAGCCGCATTTCAGACAGATGTAAGCCTTTTCGCTTGCCTTGGCATGCTTTACAATCGCATTCAAAAGACACAGCTTGTTGCGTTCAAGCGCATCTTCCATGGTATAGGTTTCCTTTTCTTCGGTGTTCCCCTGATAAGAGCCTGAAATATTCTCCCGGATTGCTTTGGTCTGTGAGGGAGCCAAGGTTCCGTAATATCTGCCCAACGCTGCATATCCGCATTTCGGGCATACAATTGCTTCATACTTTAACGGTTCAATCTCATCGTGAACCGGTCTTAAGTCCCGATCCATATGAACCAGTCTGGCACGATTGGCTTTTACGGTTATCTCCTTAAACTTTGTTGCACATACCGGACAGTCGTAGGTTTTGGGAAACAGATAATCCTTTTCCTTATTCTGCGGCGTCTCTTCTTTTACCTCTTCCCTTTTTTCTTCCTGTTCCTTTTCCTTCTCCTCTTCATACAAGTTCAGGTTGTCCAGATTTTTTAAACCAAGCTTCTCCAATCCTGCCAATAATCCTGCCATAATTTGCTCTCTTTCTCTTTTATTCCTTATGCCTTAGGCAGCACGTAAGAACTCTTTAATGATACTACACGGTTAAATACCGGCTTTCCTTCCGTGGAATCCTTATAGTCCACACAGAAGAAGCCCTGTCTTACGAACTGGAAGCTCTCATATGCCTTAGCATCGGCAAGTGACGGCTCTACATAACAGTTCTCCAACGTAGTAAGAGAATTGGGATTAAGATTCAGACTGCCGTCCTCCTCATTATAAACGCCCTTTTCCTCGTCAATGATATTCTCATATAAACGCACGGTAACCTTCACTGCTTCCTTCGCAGATACCCAGTGAATGGTTCCCTTGACCTTCCGGTCTGCATTACCACCCTTGGTAGCCGGATCATAGGTGCAATGTACTTCGACAACATTTCCCTCTGCATCCTTCACACACCCTGTACAGGTTACGAAATAAGCATTCATCAGACGCACTTCATTTCCGGGGAAAAGGCGGAAATATTTCTTCGGCGGTTCCTCCATGAAATCCTCTCGGTCAATGTATAATTCCTTGCCAAAAGGCACCTTGCGGCTTCCTAAGGCTTCATTTTCAAGATTGTTTGCAACCTCCAGCCATTCGGTCTGATCCTCCGCATAATTGTCAATGACAAGCTTTACCGGATCCAGAACAGCCATCATGCGGGGACGCTTTAATTTCAGATCCTCACGGATACAGTACTCCAGCATGGCATAGTCTGCGGAAGCATTGGCCTTGGATACGCCGCACAGCTCTACGAAACGCTTAATCGATTCCGGAGTGAAGCCTCTGCGGCGAAGAGCTGCAATGGATACCAGTCTCGGATCATCCCAGCCGTCCACAATGCCATCCTCTACCAGCTTCTTAATATAACGCTTTCCGGTAACTACGTTCGTCAGATACATCTTCGCGAACTCGATCTGCTTAGGCGGATGCGGGTATTCCAGTTCACGTACCACCCAGTCATATAACGGTCTGTGATCCTCGAATTCCAGTGTACAGATGGAATGGGTAATTCCTTCAATCGCATCCTCAATCGGATGTGCAAAGTCATACATGGGATAAATGCACCAGCGGTCTCCGGTGTTATGGTGGCTCATGTGAGCCACACGATAGATGATCGGATCTCTCATATTCATATTCGGAGATGCCATGTCAATCTTCGCCCGAAGAGTCTTCTCACCATCGGCATATTCGCCGTTCTTCATCTTCTCGAATAAAGCAAGATTCTCCTCCACGCTGCGGTTTCGGCTGGGGTCTTCCTTTCCCGGCTCTGTCAGCGTACCACGGTATTCTCTCATTTCGTCAGCGGTCAGATCGGACACATAAGCCTTTCCCTTCTTGATCAGCTTTACAGCGCCCTCATACATCTGGTCAAAGTAGTTGGATGCAAAGAACAGACGATCCTCCCAGTCTGCGCCCAGCCACCTGATATCTGCAAGAATGGATTCCACGAACTCCGATTTTTCTTTTGTCGGGTTGGTATCGTCAAACCGCATGTTAAACTTGCCGCCATATTCCTGTGCCAGACCGTAGTTTAATAAGATACTCTTCGCGTGTCCGATATGAAGATATCCGTTCGGTTCCGGCGGAAATCTGGTATGTACATTGTCGTATACGCCCTCCGCTAAATCTTTGTCAATGATCTGTTCAATAAAATTCTTGGATTCCATTCTTTTTCCTCCTCATCGATCCTTACTGCCATATCCTCTTACGAGGTCATCTTCGGCAGATATTTTTCTTCAAACTGCTTTCTTGGCATCGGGCGGTCGAAATAATAGCCCTGTACCAGATCTACACACATCTTCTTTAAGATATCAAACTGTACCTTCGTTTCCACGCCTTCCACACAAATGTTTACTCCGAGTGCCTCGGCGAGTTCTCCAACCATCCGCACAAAGGACTTCGCATAGGAATCCTGCTCCAGATCCTTGATAAAGCTCTGATCCACCTTGATGACATCAAACGGGATCTCCCGGATATGATTTAAGGACGAATATCCTGTTCCAAAGTCATCCAAGGCAATCCGCACACCTAGCTCCTTGATCTTTGCCAAAATCTTCTTCATACGTTCCATATCATCAATGGCAAGACTCTCTGTTACTTCCAATGTCAGGTTGTGTGGAGAAAGTCCGGTATCCTTTAATGCATTCTGCACAATCTCTACAATATCTGTCTGCAGAAGCTGTACCACGGAAAGGTTCACATTCACACGGTAATCCGGATAGCCATGCATATTCCAACCATGACAGACCCTGCAGGACTCATACAACACATAGTTGCCAATTGGATTAATCAGTCCCAGATACTCTGCAAGGGGAATAAATTCTGAAGGTGGAATAAATCCAAGCTCCGGGCAGTTCCATCGCAGCAGAGCCTCCGCACCGGTACAGACACCGTCTTCCCTGGTAATATCTACAATCGGCTGGAAATAAATCTCAAATTCCTTAAAGCTGTCAGCCGTTGCCTCGCGCATATTCTTTTCCATGTCGAGACGCTTACCGGATCTCGCTGCGAAACATTCCTCATAATATACGATCCGGTTCTTGCCCCCCTTCTTGGCCTCATACATGGCAATGTCTGCCATCTTTATGAGATCATGCACGTTGGCATCCTCTCCGGGAAATTCCACAATCCCCATACTCATCGTACAGTAATAATCGGAGTCCCGTAGAAACCACGGCTTTAGGAAAACATCTTTGATACTGGTAATAATCTGCTCCCGCTTTTCATAAACTGCCGGTGAAAGAATAATTACGAACTCATCCCCTCCCATACGGTAGCAGGTATCCCCGATTCCTTCAATCCGATGCAGGCTGTGGGAAATTGCTTTTAACAGGACATCGCCATACTGATGTCCCAGTCCGTCATTGATATGCTTAAAATCATCCAGATCAATGTACAGCAGTAATCCCTTATCCTTCGTCTTCTTCGCCAGATCCACAAATTTGGCGAGATCACGTTCGCAGCACATCCGGTTATATAAGCCGGTAAGGAAATCCGTATAGGCCTGCTGTTCAATCTTTCTCTGATAAATTTTCTTATCGGTAATATCATAAAGTGCACACAGAAGCCCCGGACTTCCATCTACCCACGCCATTCTGGTATAGTACAGATCATACCAGCAATCCTTTTTGGCATAGTAAATCTCACAGACCCCTTTGTCACTTTCAATACTGTGTTCAAAAATATCCTTGAGCATTTGTTTCTTTAATTCCAGTTCGAACGTACGACGCATATTGCTGTTGGCAAATAAAATCTTATCCGTACGGAGATCTCTGACATAAACAGCGCTTCCGACATTATCGAGAATTCTTTCCAGCGATGCATACGAGCTTGTCAGGGAATTTTTCTGAATACGGCGCATCAGAATACTCTGAAGAATCTTCACAGAGTCATTGATAAATTTCACTTCCTCAATCTGCCATATCCGGTTGCCGCTGCAATCTCCGAAGCATACATACATTCCCGGTACATGATTGATCATTACCGGAATCACAATGGCTGCCTTAAGTCCGATCGTTTCCATTTCTTTCCGTTCCCTAGCACTGGCAAGAGAGCTTCCGGACAGTACTATCGTTTTGTCCGTTTTCAGGATTGCCGGCAGCTCAAAGCTTCCATCCTGTGGAATCTGAATGGCACTGGTTTCTTTGCTCCAGAATGCTACGGCCTCTATGCGCTCAGGATCTTCTTTGATCTTATAAACGACTCCTCCGGAGATGCCTAAGAACCGTGCCACAATCTCAAGAAGATTCGTAAGCACCGTTTCAATGGCACCCTCACTCTCAAGCAGCTGCACGACATCGGTCAGTGCTTCTGTCCTGTGAAGACTCACACTCATTTCCTTTTCCGAGCTGCGGCTCCTGCGGCATTCTGCCTGTGCTGTCACAATGGACATCCGGTATTCAAGCAGCGTATTGGTAAAGTCACGCAGTGCATCCACAGCATGAATAAACTGAGACTCCGTAAGCATCGTCTGAAATCCCTGAAGCGGAGGATTTTCATAATCTCCGGTATCATATCCGTCCGCTAAAACACCATAAGCCAGCCAATTTAAGACTGGCTTTCCCTGAAGTTTGGCAGAAATCACTGCCACACGCAGATTGGGATACGCCGTTGTCTCAATCGCCTGGTCTTCTAATGTACTTTCGGATACACGGAGCAGCATATCCTGACGCTGCTCCGCATCAATCATCTGTTCAATTATTGCGGTTTCATCCGCTCTCCCGCTGAAGGAAGTAAGCTGGACACCTTTACCATCTAAACAGCACAGAAAAACATTCGCCACACTGCTGAAATGCTTCTGCCATTTTTCCAGCAGCTTTTCGTCTATGAAAGACTGCAAAATGGCTGCTGCGTCCTGGCCTAACATCTTCTCATCATAATTACTCACTGACAGAGAACCCCCTGCTTTCCCATAAAAACCTGGGATAGTATAGTTCTATTCTATTCATCTACGCTGTAGTTTGGTGCTTCTTTCGTAATATGAATATCGTGAGGATGACTTTCCTTTAAGGATGCTGCCGAAATCTTCACAAATCTGCCATTCTCCTTAAGCTCCTCAATGGTTCTGGTTCCACAATATCCCATACCGGAACGAAGTCCACCCATAAGCTGGAATACGGTATCTTCCACGGTTCCCTTATAAGCAACACGTCCTTCTACGCCTTCCGGTACAAGCTTCTTTGCATTTTCCTGGAAATAACGATCCTTGCTGCCGTTCTCCATAGCGGCAATGGATCCCATGCCACGATATACCTTATATTTACGTCCCTGATATAATTCAAAGGTTCCGGGACTCTCATCGCATCCTGCGAAGATGCTTCCCATCATACATACATTTCCACCTGCGGCAATCGCCTTGGTCATGTCTCCGGAATACTTGATACCACCATCTGCAATGATCGGAATATCATATTCCTTAGCGACCGCATAAGCATCCATAATTGCAGAAATCTGCGGTACACCGATACCTGCGACAATACGTGTGGTACAGATGGATCCGGGACCGATACCTACCTTAACGGCATCTGCGCCTGCTTCGATTAATGCTCTGGTTCCCTCACCGGTTGCCACATTACCTGCGATAACCTGTACATCGGGATAAGCTTCCTTAATCATGCGCACACAGCGTAATACATTCTCGGAATGTCCATGGGCACAGTCCAGAACAACCACATCAACCTTTGCTTTCACAAGCTCGCTGACACGGTCTAAGACATTCGCCGTAATACCAACGGCTGCACCACAAAGAAGCCGTCCCTGGTCATCCTTTGCAGATAGCGGATATTTAATGGTCTTCTCAATATCCTTAATCGTAATGAGACCCTTCAAATTAAAATCTGCATCCACGATCGGAAGCTTTTCCTTCCGGGCTTTGGCAAGAATCTCCTTGGCCTCTTCCAGGGTAATTCCTTCCGGTGCGGTAATCAGTCCTTCGGAGGTCATGGATTCCTTGATCTTCTTGGTAAAGTCTGTTTCAAACTTCAGATCACGGTTTGTAATAATACCAACCAGCTTACGTCCCTCAGTAATCGGCACGCCGGATATACGGAACTTCGCCATTAAGGCATCCGCATCTGCCAGTGTATGCTCCGGGGACAGGGAAAACGGATCTGTGATGACTCCATTCTCAGATCTCTTCACCTTATCTACTTCCTCTGCCTGTGCTTCAATCGACATATTCTTGTGAATAATGCCGATTCCACCTTGTCTTGCCATGGCAATTGCCATACGATGCTCTGTTACGGTGTCCATGCCGGCACTCATCATCGGAATGTTGAGTTTGATTTTCTTTGTCAGCCATGTTGTTAAATCGACCTCATTTGGAACCACCTGGGAATAGGCAGGAACCAAAAGCACATCATCAAAGGTAATGCCTTCGCCAATAATCTGACCCATTTTCTCTCCTCCTAGTTTGTAAATTTGTGTTTCCTATCCTTATACTTACTTGCGTTTATATTTAATCCATAAACACTTTACGGGGTGCTATGAATTGAATCGCCTTCACCATTTCCTGATTCGGCTCGAAAATCACCTTCTGCCTTCCATCATAATAAAAGACATAACGGTGATCCGGCTGCTGTTCTTCTCCGCTGCTGTAATCTACTGTTTTGTCCTGGCGGTTTTTATAGTTATCCAGATGATAAGATTTGATCGGTGCCATTACTTCCATTTTGCCCATATCGAAAGTTGCTACTTTCTTACGTCTGCTCTTGGCAAGTACCTTGTCCACCGTCAGTTCCTTATCTACATAGAGATATTCATATTCCACATCGGAATTCATGGAAACAAAATAAGCCCCTACGCCAATCACAATTGCCACAATAAAAAGTACCATATTAAAAGCAACCATAGCAAGCAGGCCAATCATTACCGCAAGAATAATCAATAACATTTTTAAAAATTTCATTGCAACAGATGTCTTTCTTTTTACCATCCATTCTACATAGGTATCGTTCATTTCCACGCCTCCGGATTTTTAAACATTTCGTAACTATTCAGAACCCCATTCGTAAAACCGCTGCTAATGCAGCTCTTTCTTCCGACACGTTCCTGAATAAGTTACTCTAAATAATAGTATATTTTCGTGAAACTTGCAAGAGAACATTTTTGCCTTATAGAAACGATGGTACAGGATGACCTTTGTGAGCTAGCTCCCACGATCATCCTGTACCATCGCTTCTGCATGGCTGATTGTTTACACAAATTTAATAATATTTAATAATTAGTAACATTGACTTCTGTCTGTAATCTGGATTAAGATGAAACAAGATGAAAAGGAGTGAACAAGTTTATGTCAAATGCTCATAATAAAGACGGAAAATACCGCGGAATCATTGATGAGATCCGCGAACAGCAGCGCAAAATGAAGAATATGACCTGGAAGGAGCGTTTCGCGTATTACTGGGAATATTATAAGGTACACACCATTGTAACGATCGTAGCCATCATCGCCATTGTCTGCACGGTCCGCACCCTTGTAAATACCAAGGACTACGCATTCTATGGCCTGATGCTGAATGCCTATTCCCTGTCTTCCGATGTCATGTCCGATACCTTCAGTGAATATGCCGGAATTGACACCAATACCTATGACTGTTTCATGGATACCACTTCCACACTGACCTATGAAAATCCTACGGAATTTGATATGGCAACCATGCAGCGGATTGTCGCTGTCGTACAGACGAAGGAGCTCGATGCCGTGATCTTCGATTCCCAGTGCTTCGACCAGTATGCCGTCAATCAGATCTTCTATGATCTGCGTGAGGTACTGACTCCGGAACAGATTAAGAAGTACGAACCTTACTTTTATTATGTAGATATGGATATTGTCCGTGCCCAGGAGGAAGAGGATGTCATCGTTGATACCGATGCCATTGCAGCCGAAGGGAATCTGACCCTTGAGGAAATTCACGAACGTGCGGCTGCCCATATGGATCCTTCCACCATGGGTGATCCGGTTCCTGTCGGAATCGTCGTGACCGATTCCCCCTTCGCCACAGAGTCACATTCCTATGATGATCTGGTGCCGGTATTCGGAATCTCCATAACCACCCAACGTCTCGATACGGCCCTGCAGTTCCTCGATTACCTGTGGGATGATACGATTGATTTCAGTCTTGCACACGACGAGGCTACTGCATATTAGTCAGAACTTAAAACAGTTACCTGACGGAATCCTTCCGCACAGGTAACTGTTTTTAATATCTTTCTGTTTTCCAGATGTCCTTTCCTCTCTGGAATGCCTTTAATTTCATAAGCTTCTTTTCATATAGTTCCTGTAATCTCGGTATCCGGATGTGCCTTTCATATAAATCTTTTTCATATATTTTGAAATCCATTTCCGCTTTGTCAAGATTAACCCTGCTACGGTCTTTTACATAGGATAATAATTTAATTTCCCTGGCAATAAAAGAATGCGTTTTGATTTCATTCAGCTTTACGTGATCAAGCTGCTCATATGGCACATTATAAAACATGGAATTTCCCGAATCATAAATAGGTGCAAAACCTAATATTTCTAATGTGTCCGGATTTCTCATCACAGAAATATTATTCATATGTCTATCTGTATTTGATAATAAATAATCCGTCATAATCTCATAATCCATAAACAGATCAAAATCTTCTTCTTTAATTCCGAGATTTAAACACACTCTTTTCAGCGGATAATAAAAAGATTCATTCTGGCGCAGTTTTATTGATTGCAACAATTCCCATGCACTGATACATTCAAGATTTTCAGAACAAAAGTCATAAGAAAGACATCCTAATCCTTCTATTCCTCCTTCCACGCTTAACATGGCTGGCATATATACCGTATAATTCTGAAATTCCTGTTTCCTGTGAAGCTCTGTCGCAAACAATTCATTTATGCTCTGTTGATAAGATTCCCCATAATTTCCCTTCACCATATATCTGCGTCCCAAATGATCCACACACCATTTTTTCTGAAGTTCTCCCTGCGAGGCTGCACAATTAAATTTTGTTTTCTGACGAAGATCCAACGTCTTCTCTGTATTCAGTGTCAACTCTCCAAAAGTATCCACAAAATCATTTGTAAACAAATTTACATCTGCCCATGTAAACTCTTCCCCACGTGGCTTAATCCAGTAGCAATCCGATAAACTCAGCGCAAGATTATCTACAAGTGCACTGTTTGTAGATGCATATCCCAACCTTTGGAGTGCACTTTTGGCTCCATGACGGGTCTTAGGAATTGCCCGGTCCCTCCACCATTCATGAAACTTCATTTCATTCATCTGTCCCCCAATTGGAAAATGTGCAAGTGCTGCTTCATTTTTACGATATGCCCCCAGTATGCCTCCCTCTGATATTTCCATTAAACATACCGGTATATCCTTATGCATTAAAAAATACTCTCTTGCAATCTTCTTTGCCATAAATTCAACTCCATATAATATCTTCTGATTTATCCAGTCTACAGTCCTGATGAAATTTGTTTAAAATCTCATAATAGGATTCAAACAAATCTTCTATATAAAGAATCAGATTTTGCTTTTTTACACCATCTAAATCAACCTGAACAAAGATTCTTGTACCTCTCCTATCAACCAAATAACCTGCTTCCTTATTATAGTAAAAAGTATTTCCTTTTCCATCCTCTATCGTTTTCATCATTTTCCGATCTACTGGAAGCTCACGTGCAATCAGTTCCACGATATAAGAAGCCGGTGTGCTTTCTCCATATTCCCATCTCCGAAGCGTTCCTATCGGAATATCAAAACGTTCAGCAAATTCTTTCTGTGTCATTCCAGTTGCATATCTCATTTCTTTAATATTCATTTTTCTCTCCATTTTGTAACCAATATGGGTACATTTAATATTATACTACCCAAATTGGGTATATTTGTCAATCAATAATTATTTTTAACAAATCAAGCACATAGGTTGCCCGAACCACAATCTTATTTCCATGTCTCATAATGGCATCCTGTATTCCTGAAAAGAATGCATCCCGGCTCGAATCTTTTATTGTAATCAGATCCGCATTGGTTTTGATATACTCTACGAAACCCTGCGCAGTATAGCTTCTTTCCCCCATAAAATTTATATTCGCCTAAATAGGAAAAACCATAGGATTCCCCATTTTTATAATTGAATTTACAGGTATAAGGAATATCTACTTCATAACAGGTATCGTATACCTTCTGTATATCATCGTATAAATCAGCATTGGTACTTTTGTAATCATCCAGCATCCGGAACATTGCAAGATAGCCTTTATTTTTCAGGATTTCATAACACTTACCATAAGCAATATGCTCTGTAATCATATCAAAAACAAGCCTCTTGTCTTCCGGATATTTATCCCCTGACATTTTCCCCATTACCTTCTCCTCTCCATCCTATTCCTAATCCATTAAGAATACTTTTGCCTTACACAACCTATAATTTATAGTTTTCAGTATAAACCTTTTCTTCTCTACCACAACCTTAAGCCGGCACAAAAAATAATGCCTCTGACCTTATGTAGGAATTTAGAAGTTCTTCTATTTCGCGCACAGTCAGCAAGGATTGGACACGGATGTCCAATCAAGCAGCAATCGGACCCGGACGGTCCGTTGATGCGGTTGCGTCCCATTCCAATTCCTTACAACGAAATAGTTAGAACTTCTTAATTCCGAAATTCAGGCCAGAGGCAGATTTTTTGTGCCGGTCAGTCAGCCAAACTACAACTTATCTGACACACTTCCCACTCTGAATATTTCCTACAATCTCGCCAATACAAAGATATCATAAATCGCCTTAATAGCAGTCTCGAAATCCTCATTTGCCACACCGATAATGATATTCAGCTCACTGGAGCCCTGATCGATCATCTTGACATTGACATTGGCATGAGCCAGTGCGGAGAAAATTCTTCCTGCAGTTCCTCTTGTGGATTTCATGCCGCGTCCAACGACTGCGATCAATGCAAGATCAGCTTCGATGTCGATGCTGTCCGGATCAGCCAGACGGTGAATGGCAGAAACAACCTTCTGCTCCTTATCCATGAATTCATCCTGATGAACGAATACGGTCATTGTATCAATGCCCGACGGCACATGTTCAAAGGAAATTCCATAATCCTCAAACGCCTGTAACACCCTACGTCCGAATCCAATCTCTGAATTCATCATTGCCTTATCAATGTTTACTGCGCAGAAGCCCTTCTTACCGGCAATACCGGTAATCACATATTTGCACTTCTGACAGGTACTTTCCACAATCCAAGTGCCTTCATCCTGCGGACGGTTGGTATTCCGGATATTGATCGGAATGCCCTCACGGCGTACCGGGAAAATAGCATCCTCATGGAGTACGCTTGCACCCATGTAAGACAGCTCGCGTAATTCGCGATAGGTAATGGTATCAATTCCCTCCGGATTCTTGATAATTCTCGGATCTGCAATCAGGAATCCCGAAACATCCGTCCAGTTCTCATAGACATCGGCCTTGACTGCCCTTGCCACGATGGATCCGGTAATATCGGAGCCTCCTCTGGAAAAGGTCTTTACGGTTCCGTCTGCATAAGCTCCATAGAAGCCCGGAATTACTGCATTTTCTGCATCCTTCAGGCGTTCCTTTAAAATATCATTGGTGATTTCCGAATCAAAGTCACCATTTTTATCAAAACGGATCACTTCTGCTGCATCAATAAACGGAAAGCCAAGGTAATCTGCCATAATAATACCATTCAGATACTCTCCTCTGGAAGCGGCATAATTGACTCCTGCCTTCTTCTTGAAGTTCTCTGCAATGGTCTTGAATTCTTCCTTTAAGGACAACGTCAGGGAAAGACCGTCAATGATCTCCTGATAACGTGCCTCGATGGCTTCCAGCTCCTTCTTAAAGTCCTTATCGTTCTCTGCCAGCTCATAGCAGCCATAAAGCATATCGGTTACCTTGGTATCCCCGGAAAACCGCTTTCCCGGAGCGGAAGGTACTACAAAACGACGTTCTTTATCTGCATGGATGATGTCCCCGACCTTGCGGAACTGCTCCGCACTCGCCAGTGAACTTCCTCCGAATTTTACTACCTTTTTCATAACTTGCAATCTCCTACTCTAACTAAGTTTGTAACCAAATAGCTGTATAACCGGTAACTGTTGCATACCTTCGCAATTCTAAAGCTCTAACAGCTTCTTCATCATTTCATGACCATGCGCTACAAAGTTTCCGCTCTGCGCGGCCTCATCTTCGTTGTAATTCCAAGTGTGATCTTCCTTCTTCGCAGAATCAAACAGAAGATACGGTACACTGTTTGCGGTATGGGTACGCAGACGGATCGGGGTCGGATGATCCGGCATTACTAAAAGACGATAATCCACGCCCTCTTTATCCAGCTCTTCCGTAAGCGGTCCGATCACTCTCTGATCGAGATATTCAATCGCCTTGACCTTACGCTCTACGCTTCCCTGATGCCCCATTTCGTCCGGTGCTTCCACATGGATATAGGCAAAATCACACCCATCGTGCAGTGCATCAATCGCAGCCTGTGTCTTTCCTTCGTAGTTGGTATTCAATCCGCCGTTTGCGCCCTCGACATTGGCAACGCCCATCTTCGCGCCGACAGCGATGCCCTTTAACAGGTCTACGGCTGAGATCATCATGCCTTTTTTGCCATACTTTTCTTCAAAGGGAGCAAGGCTCGGCCTTGTGCCTGCGCCCCAGAACCAGCAGCAGTTTGCCGGATTCAATCCCTTTTTCTTACGCTCTGCATTAATCGGATGATCCTTTAAGATCTCATAGCTTCTCTTCATCATATAAAGAAGATGCTCATCCGTCGGAAGATACTGGCCGATCACCTGCTCCAATACATCATGAGGCTGGGTCAGATCAAGCGTCTTGCCCTGATTCCAGATCAGGCAGTGACGATAACTGGTTCCTACATAGAACTGATAGGTTTCGTTCTCTAATTCCTTCTTTACCTCGTTTAATAAAACAGCGCAATCCTCGGTGCTGATTTCTCCGGAGCTGTGGTCAATGATTCTCTGCTCTTCAAACGGAACATCATCCTCGGAAATCGTTACAATGTTGCAGCGGAGCGCAATGTCGGTATCCTTCATCGGAACACCGATGCTTAAGGCCTCTAACGGAGAACGTCCTGAATAATAGATCTTCGGATCATACCCCAATACCGAAAGATTCGCGGTATCGCTTCCGGGCTTCATACCCTCCGGAATCGTATGAACCATGCCGATTTCAGATAACTTGCTTAAACGATCCAGTGCCGGAGTACGGGCATATGCGATCGGCGTCTTGCCGCCTAGGCTCTCAATCGGCTCATCTGCCATGCCATCGCCCAACACTACAATATATTTCTTTTCACTCATGGTGGTTCTCCTCTTTTCTATTTCTGCATGAAGTTCATTTCAGACCTTCAAAGCGAATCCGGCTGATCACTCCAACCCTTTCCGCCTTTTGATTGAATTCCTTTTCACTCATGCGTCCGGTTACAAAGGCAAACTCTCCGTCTACTCCG
>CAVJLN010000002.1:37333-45721 GCA_963650485.1 Bacteroidaceae bacterium | reverse complement strand
TTGGAGGTACATACGCTCTTGCCGCTCATCAGGGCACGCTTCGTAAACTCGTAAGCTGGCTTTAGGCCTCCCATCGTTTCACAGATAATCTGTACCTCGGGATCGTTCAGAATGACTTCTACATCATGGACGATCTTGTCTTCATACGGATCTCCCGGGAAATCACGAAGATCGAGAATATATTTAATATTCAGTGCTTCGTTTGATTTCTTGTTGATCTCTTCCTTATTTTTTTCAATTACTTCCACAACACCGCTTCCTACGGTGCCGTATCCCATTACTGCTACCTGAATCATGTTTTATCTCCTTTGTTTTCCTTCTTTATTTCCCTTTCCGGTTTTCGGATCTGTCTGCTTACTCCTGCGCGAGAATCTTTACATTCCGCACACCCCTATGCTTTCCCATGGTTTCCAGCATTTCTGAAATATCCCTGGTAGTTTCAAGCACCTGGACACTCAGGCTTAAGGATGCCACACCGTTAATCGGAATACTCTGATGAATGGTCAGGATGTTTGCCCCGAACTCTGCAATCACCTTTAACACATCAGACAGAATTCCCGGCTCGTCCTCCATCTGGAAGGTCAGTGTAATTGTGGTTCCCTGCGCATTATCATGGAATTCAAAAATATCTTCCTTGTACTTATAAAAGGAACTCCGGCTGATTCCAACTGCCTCCGCAGCCTCATTCACCGACACTGCCTTACCGGAATCAATCAGCTTCTTCGCCTGAACAACCTTAAGAAGCACCTCCGGAACGGCCTGTTCCTTCACAACATAATATTTGCTCCCCATATCTTCTCCTGTCTTTTGTCCCCTTCTCGCGTACACTTGTCTTCGATTGTCCTTGTATTAAAGACAGCTGTTCGCCACCGAAAGATATTCTATCACACCTTTTTTAGGAGTGCAAGGTAAAAGACGTAAAAGAACACAAAGAAAAAAGCACTTTTTTGTGCATAATCACAAGAAAGTGCTTTATTATCATTTTCGGTAACTATTCCGAACTCCCTCGCCTACAGAAGTTCCTTCAGCAGCCGGTTCACCATACTGGGATCACATTTGCCCTTCATGGCCTTCATGGTCTGTCCAACCAGGAAACCAATCGCCTTTTCCTTACCATTGTGGTAGTCCTCTACCGACTGTGGATTATTGGCAATTACCTCTTCCACGGTCTTGCGCAGAGCGCCCTCATCATTGACGGTCTTTAAGCCCTTTTCTTCCACGTAAGAAACCGGATCCATGTCTTCTTCAAACATGATTTCAAAGACTTCCTTGGCAACTGCACCGTTAATGGCCTTGGAATCCTGCAGTGCAATCAGTGCAGAAAGGTGTTCCGGTGAAAAGTGGATATCCTCCGGATCCAGTTCCTTCTCTTTGAGGATACGGAGGGTTTCACCCATCAGCCAGTTGGATACCTTCTTGGGCTGTGCGCCTAAGGCAACGGTCTGTTCAAACAGGTCTGCCATTTTCTTGGAGCCTGTGATAATCTCAATATCATAATCCGGGATTCCGAATTCTTCACGGTAACGGATCATCTTTTCATTACGGAACTCCGGCTGTCTGCTGCGGATTTCCTCTAAGAACTCATCACTTAATACGATCGGTACAAGGTCCGGGTCCGGGAAGTAACGGTAATCCTGTGCATCCTCTTTGCTTCGCATGGCATAGGATTCACCGGCATTATCATCCCACCGTCTGGTCTCCTGCACAACCTTTTCTCCGGCATCCAGCAGATCCATCTGGCGCTCGGTCTCGCCTTCAATCGCACGGCGGATCGCCTTAAAGGAGTTCAGGTTCTTCATTTCGGTACGCGTGCCGAATTCCGCTGCTCCCACCTCACGAAGGGACAGGTTCACGTCTGCACGCATGGATCCCTCCTGAAGCTTACAGTCGGATACTCCCAGATACTGTGCGATCATGCGCAGCTTTTCCAGATAAGCAATGACTTCATCGGCACTGCGCATATCCGGCTCGGATACGATCTCAATCAGCGGTACACCGGAACGGTTGTAATCAACCAAAGAACAGTCTTCCCAGTCATCGTGGATCAGCTTTCCGGCATCCTCCTCCATATGAATCTCATGGATTCCGATCTCCTTCTTTCCAGCCTCTGTTTCAATCTCTACCTTACCATTACGGCAGATCGGCAGATACAGCTGGGAAATCTGATAGTTCTGTGGGTTATCCGGATAAAAATAATTCTTACGGTCAAATTTACAGTGCTGGGTAATCGTGCAGTTCGTAGCAAGTCCGACCGCTACGGCATATTCGAGCACCTTTTTATTTAATACGGGCAAAGACCCCGGCATGCCGGTACATACCGGACAGGTATGAGTATTCGGTGCTCCACCAAACGCGGTAGAACAGCCACAGAAAATCTTGGTCTTCGTCGCAAGCTCTACATGAACCTCAAGACCAATGACGGTTTCATACTGTTTAGCCATTTACTCATCCTCCTTCTTTCCAGCGGAACGCGCCACCGGCAGCTTCTCCGGATACCGGGCATCCAAATCTCCCCTGCTGCATTCATAAGCAAAAGCTGCACGGATCAGGTTCTTTTCTTTAAAACAGTCTCCGATCATCTGCAGGCCAATCGGCAGCCCCTTTGAATCGATTCCGCAGGGAACGCTGATTCCGGGAAGTCCTGCCAGATTCACGGAAATCGTGTAAATATCACTTAAGTACATCTTAATCGGATCAGAAAGGCTCTTGCCAAGCTCCGGCGCGGTTGTCGGCGCACATGGAGCAAGAATAACATCATATTTTGCAAATGCTTCATCAAAGGCTTTCTTAATCAGTGCCTTAACGCGGAGTGCTTTCAGATAATATGCATCATAATAACCGGAGCTTAATACGAAGCTGCCGAGCATGATCCGGCGCTTTACTTCCGGTCCAAAGCCTTCCGAACGGGTCTTCTTATACATGTTATGAAGTCCGGTATATTCTTCTGTACGGTAGCCGTACTTAATGCCGTCGAATCGTTCCAGGTTCGAGCTTGCTTCTGCGGCTGCGATCGTATAATAGGTCGGAATCGCATATTCCACAAGGCTTAAATCAAACTCCTCTACAACGGCCCCCTTTTTCTTTAATTCTTCGGCTGCTTTCATAACCGCATTGCGTACTTCCGGATCCAGTCCTTCTCCGAAGTAATCACGCGGAATACCAATCTTCATACCCTGTACATCGTCTACAAGTGCGGATGTGAAATCGGTCTCCTCGCGTTCTACCGAAGTGGAATCCTTCGGATCATGGGACGCAATCACCTCAAGAATTGTTGCACAGTCGGTCACATCCTTGCACAGCGGTCCGATCTGATCCAACGAGGATCCATAGGCAATCAGTCCATATCGGGATACCGTTCCGTAGGTCGGCTTCATTCCAACCACGCCGCAGTAAGAAGCGGGCTGACGGATGGAACCACCGGTATCCGAGCCAAGGGCAAAGAAACATTCCTTAGCTGCAACTGCTGCTGCCGATCCACCGGAGGAACCTCCCGGTACATGAGCTTCATTCCAGGGATTTTTCGTTGCACCAAAGGCAGAAGTTTCCGTGGTAGAGCCCATGGCAAACTCATCCATATTCGTTTTACCAAGAATCACGGCTCCTGCTTTCTCTAAATTTAATACTGCTTCCGAAGAAAAGGTCGGAATAAAATTACCAAGAATCTTCGAAGAACAGGTGGTCAGCATGCCTTCGGTACACATGTTATCCTTAATTGCCACGGGAACACCGGCAAGGGGACCTATAAGCTCGCCTGCCTCAATCTTCTTCTGAACCTCCTGCGCCTTTCGCAGTGCACCTTCTTCATCAATTGTTACATAACAGTGAAGAGACTCTTCTCTTTCTTTGATCTGTGTAAGAACCGCCTGTACGGCTTCGGGCGATGTCACTTCTCCGTTTCGTATCGCCTTTGCCAGCCCGACGGCTGTATAATCCAGTATCTTCATTGAAATATCCTTTCTGTTTTTATTCAAAGGTCTTCGGAACGATAAACATACCATCCTTCTCACCGGGTGCATTCTTAAGGATGTCCTCCCGCATGTCTCCATTCGTTACCACATCTTCACGGAACACATTCTGTACCGGAAAAACATGAGACATCGGTTCTACTCCGGTAGTATCCAGCTCTCCGAGCTTATCAATATAATCCAGCATGCTTCCCATATCCTTCTTCGCCTGTTCGCGCTCCTCCTCAGACAGTTCGAGCTTTGCCAGAATTCCTACATATTCAATGGTTTCATCTGAAATGATATTTGCCATAAATACGAACCAAACCTTTCTTAATTATCCATTTCCACAATGGCAGAACAGCCCCTTGCGCCACCGATTGTGCTGCAAATTAGTAACAGTTCAGCCATGCCCATTCATAAGCTGCCGGATTGTACGGATTGGCTAACAAATATACGTGCTTTCCGGCAACTTATTTCATGTCGGGCGTCCGCCCTATAGAAATGATTGTATAAGCTGCCCTTTGTGAGCAAGCTCACATGGTCATCTTGTACAATCATTTCTGCATGGCTGAACTGTTATGCAAATCATGATACACTAGTAATTTACTACTTTTCCCCCGCGGTGTCTAGTAGATCGTTAAAAAAAGGACAAGCATGAACAAAAACCATTTTCTCCATAAACGCACTGCTCTGTACGGAGAAAATGGTTTCTTCTGTTTAAGCCTGTATCTTTTTAAAGCAGATGTGCTTATTTCTTCAATCCGTCAAAATATATCTTGGTTTCAGCAACCACGACACCGCTTAATGCAACCAGTGCAATCAGGTTCGGGATTGCCATCAGTCCGTTGAAGATATCGGCAATGGTCCATACTGCACTTACCGTCATGTAAGGTCCGATAAAGATCGCAAGAATGTATAACCAGCGGTATACCTTAACCACCTTCAACTTACCGCCACATAAATACTCCAGACATCTTTCGCTGTAATAATCCCAGCCGAGGATTGTGGTAAATGCGAAAAATACCAGACACACCATTAAAAGGAAGGAACAGAGCTGATCCGGTAACGGAAGTCCCATCTGGAATGCTTTATCCGTTACGGATACACCCTCAAGTCCCATATCCCATGCACCGGTAATGACAATACAAAGTCCTGTCATCGTACAGATTACCAGTGTATCAATCACGGTTCCCATCATGGAAATCAGTCCCTGACGGGCAGGCTCTTCTACCTGGGCTGCTGCAGCAGCGATCGGCGCACTGCCAAGTCCGGCCTCATTCGAGAAAATACCTCTGGCAATACCCTTCTGCATGGCAATCATCATGGCACCAAGCGCACCGCCTGCGGCTGCCCGCAAGCCGAATGCTCCCTGCACGATCTCGACGATAGCACCGGGAATCTTCGTAATATTACAGATCAGAATAATGAGTGCTACCGCAACATAAAGAATAGCCATAAAAGGAACGATAACCTCTGCCACCTTGGAAATTCTCTTTAAACCGCCGATAATAACAAGTGCTGCGCAAATTGTAATAATCAATCCGGCAATAATCACGGAAATGGAATAATCGGATCCAAAGGAGGACATTCCAAACAGGTGAACGGTATGCACTCTATCCGGATCAAAGAAATTCTGGACAGCACTGGTAATACCGTTTACCTGGGTAAAGGTTCCGATACCAAAAAGACCTACACCAACTCCAAAGAAAGCAAAAACCTTGGCCAGCCATTTCCAGTTCTTTCCCATACCATTTTCTATGTAATAGAAGGGGCCTCCGATGATATGCCCATCCTCTGCTACTACGCGGTATTTCGTGGCTAACAGACATTCGGAATACTTGGTTGCGGTTCCAAGCAATGCAGCGAACCACATCCAGAATAACGCTCCGGGGCCTCCGGCTACCAGAGCAGTTGCCACACCGACAATGTTACCGGTACCGATGGTTGCAGACAATGCGGTACAAAGTGCACCAAAGCTGGACACTTCACCGTGTTCACTGGTTCTCTCATTGGCCTTGATATGCCGGATGGCCATAGGCATCTTGGTAATCTGCAATCCTTTTAACCGGATGGTCAGATAAATACCGACTGCCAGAATGAGGACGATCAACGGGATACCCCACACAAAATCGTCAATCGTAGTTAATACGTTACTGATTTTTTCTAACATTTTTCTTCCCTCTCATTTCTATGAATTTTTAGAAATAACAAAAAGGACTGATTTTCATCAGCCCTCTAAAGAGTAGAACATGCATATAGAATGCTCTGTCCTTTTGCCTGAGAGATTGGCAGGTCTCCTGCCGTACACCTTCGGCGCCCTTCATCAGGGACTCTCCAGAGTATTGACCGCGTCGCATCTTCATACCGCTTTGTACTTCAATGCTTTAGCACATCAACATAAAACACTATATCATATTCCTTTTTTATATGCAATACCGCATTGCAGATATCTTACAACTATATTTTGCAAAGGAAATTTTCATCTGATCCTTATACACGGTCTGTTACCGGAGTTCCACCGCGCGAAATTCCGAACTTCTCACGCATGGCAATCAGACGGTCGACCTGTTCTTTCGTAAAGCGGTTCTGCTTTCCAAGAATCTTCCCCGTAATCATCAGAATATTGGCATAATATTCCATGGATTCCAGACGATAATATGCGGCATAAGCATCCTCTGCCCAGGTTACTGCCCCGTGGTTGGCAAGCAGTACCCCGTTATGGGTATGGCAGTATGGTGCAATCACCTCTGCCACTTCCTTCGTACCAAGCTCTGCGTAAGGTGCAATCGGAACGTCTCCCAACGTAATCACGGCTTCTGCCAGCACCGGAGCATCCAACGGAATTCCTGCGATGGAAAAGCTTGTGCAGATCGGAGGGTGCGCATGACACACTGAGCGTAACTGAGGATTCTCCTGATAGGCACGTAAATGCATTTTTAATTCCGAAGACGGTTTACGGGTTCCCTCTAAGACATTACCCTGCAAATCCACCTTTACCAGCATCTTCTTATTCATAAAGCCCTTGGAAACTCCGGTTGGCGTAGCCCAGACCTCGTTTTCGCCTGTACGGACGGAAATGTTGCCATCATTTGCCGCTACAAAGTTACGGACATACATTCTCTGTCCGATATCCAGAATGGCTTCTTTTGCCTCCTTTTCGGAAGGATAAAGGCGATTATTTTCATTACTGCTGTTCAGATCGTGCTGCTTCTTTTGTTGTTTCTCTTTTTGTTGTTTCTCTTTTTGCTTTTTCATACAGATCTCCATACTCTGAAACTGACATCAAAATTCTTCTCTATACCGATCTGTTTTCCATACCGGCATTCGTTCATCCCTGTTCCTTCACAAGCGGCGCAGCCTCTTTTTTCCTGCGGATCTCTGCAAGAGATTCCGTAAACGGAGCACGTGCAATTCCATACTCTGTGACAATCGCGGTAATCAGGGAATGGTCTGTGACATCAAACGCCGGATTAAAGACCTTCACACCCTCCGGTGCCATTCTCTCCCTGTACCACATTTCCGTCACTTCCTCCGGCTTACGCTGCTCAATCTTAATGTCATCCCCTGTGGGGCAGTCATAGTCAATGGTGGATGTCGGTGCGCAGATATACATCGGTATGCCGTACTGCTTTGCAACAGCAGCAACGACTGAGGTTCCGATCTTATTAGCTGCATCCCCGTTTGCCGCAACACGGTCACAGCCTACGAAAACCGCATTCACCCAGCCATTTTTCATTACGGCTGCAGACATGTTATCACAGATCAGGGTCACATCTACACCTGCAGAATGCAGCTCATAGGCAGTAAGCCTTGCTCCCTGTAAAAGCGGTCTTGTTTCATCTGCAAATACATGAAAACCATAGCCTCTTTCCTGCCCTAAATAAATCGGTGCGGTTGCGGTTCCATATTTACAGGTTGCCAGCTGCCCTGCATTACAGTGTGTGAGGATTCCATCCCCCGGTTTCACAAGGGAAAGTCCGTTTTCACCGATTGCTTTGCAGACCGCAATGTCCTCTTCCTTCATCCGGAAAGCTTCTTCTCCCAGAATCCTTACGATCTGCTCTACACTCTTTCCTGCTTCCTTCTCCTTCCGGAGAACCTTCTCCATACGGTTCAATGCCCACGAAAGGTTCACGGCCGTGGGACGTGAGGAATTCAAAAACTCCTTCCGCTCTAAGAACTGCTTTTCAAATTCTTCATAAGAAATGTCCTTCTGTTTTCTCCAGATTTCAAAGCTTAACTGGTAAATACCAAAGGCTGCAGCCACTCCAATCGCCGGTGCACCACGTACCTTCAGAAGATAAATGGCATCCCAGATCTCCTGTGCTGTTTTTAACTGAATAATCTCTGTCTTTCCCGGAAGCAGGGTCTGGTCTATAATCACCAGACAGTTTTCTTCCTTATTAAAATCTACCGTTTCGTAATCCAGTATGGTTTTGTT
>CAVJLN010000002.1:0-37138 GCA_963650485.1 Bacteroidaceae bacterium | reverse complement strand
TTCGGGTAGCGCTGTCTGCTTTCTAAAAGACTATCCAGAACCATGATTCCTGCTCCCAACACGAAAACAACCGCTGACAGCATCCGGTCTACCCTTCCTGCTGCCTTTTCCTTCTGTCTGCCCTTCTGCTTCACGGCTTTTGTCTTATACTGCATCTTGATTCTGGCAATCTTCTCCCTGCTTCTGGCGCGCGTCTTTTCCCTTCTGCGCAGCTCCATCCGGAAGCGTTGCGCAGGTGTCTTATGTAAAGGTAATTTGAGCTTCTTACGAAAGCTTCGTTTTCTTTTCTTTAGCATGAGTTCCCTCCTGTTGCGAACTACGATGACAATTACAGTGTCTCACATTTTTCCGAAAAAGGAAAGCGATTGTTGCCTTGCAAAACTTGCAGTGGAATCGTAATTGTACTATACTGTACCTGTTCAGAGCCATGCAAAATTGCTTTCTATGCTGAACCTGTTACGAATATGAAATGTAACTATTCAGAATGGTTGCTATGAAATAATAAGAAGGGGGGGACATTCCTTATGGCAAAGCATTACACAACCACCTTTAATACCCGTCAGAATATGCTCAGACAGAATCTGGAAATCTTCTACTATGAAGACACCAACCTCCAACCGGTGTCCAGCCACCGTCATGAGCATTATGAAGTGTACTTCTTTTTAAGCGGATCGGTAAACTGCCTGATTGATGACAAGGACTATCCGCTTGCTCCGGGTGATATCTGCCTGATTCCTCCCGGGATCTATCATCGTCCGGCATTCCGCAACGAAAAGGAGACCTACCGCCGTATTGTTCTCTGGATTGCTGCCGATTATTTAAACCAGTTAAAGCGTACCCACTCACAGATTGACTACTGCTTTCAGCTTGCGCTCCATAAAAAACAGTATCATTTCCGGAATGATTCCGGAGCTGCACAGGTTCTGTTTGGCAAGCTGTTTGATCTTCTGGAGGAGTATCATTCGGCAGGAGCCTTTCACGAACAGCTTCTTGCCTGCTATACCAGTGCCTTTCTGCTGCAGTTAAACCGGATTGTGTCTGAATACTCTTCCCCGTCCGCATACCGCAAGCCCAAGGCACTTTTTTCGCAAATATGTGATTACATTCATTCTCATCTGGAAGAAGATCTGTCTTTGGATGTGCTGGCAGAGAATTTCTATGTCAGCAAATATTATATTGCTCACAGCTTCAAGGAAAATATGGGCGTTTCTACCCACCAGTATATTCTGAAGCAGCGGCTTTATGCCAGCAAATCAAGCATTCTCGCAGGCACTCCCTTAAGCGAAGTCTGTGCAAATTACGGCTTCACCAACTATACCACCTTTTTCCGTGCATTTAAAAAGGAGTTCGGTGTTTCTCCCCGTGATTTCAAGGATTCCTGCCAGGGCCAGTCCGGCATGACGGAGAAGGAATAACCATCTTTCCATTCTGTATGCAATTTTTGTAATCTTTTTATCAATTCCGGCTATATGTAACAGGAACCGTCTGTGTTACCATAAAGCTGTTCAGAGTTACAGCAATATCAGAAAATCCAGAATTTGGAGGTATTCTTATGGAAATGACATTACGCTGGTACGGCAGCAAATCCGATTCCGTTACATTGCAGCAGATCCGTCAGATTCCGGGTGTCACCGGAGTCATTACCACCCTTTATGAAACCGCTCCCGGCGACCTCTGGAAGCGTGAGGACATTCATGCCTTAAAGGAGGAAGTGGAGGCTTCCGGATTGCATATTTCCGGTATCGAAAGTGTAAACATCCACGATTCCATCAAAATCGGTTCTCCCGACCGGGATCAGTATATTGACAACTATATTAAGACTCTGGAGCATCTTGGGGAAGAGGACATTCACCTGGTCTGCTATAATTTCATGCCGGTGTTTGACTGGACAAGAACCGAGCTTGCCCGCATCCGTCCGGACGGTTCTACCGTGCTTGCCTACAGCCAGAAAACTATCGACAGCATCGATCCGATGAAAATGTTCGATTCCATTTCCGGCGATTCCAACGGCTTCGTCCTTCCCGGCTGGGAACCGGAGCGTATGGCACGGATTAAGGAACTGTTCGAGCTTTATCAGGATGTCGATGATGAGAAGCTTTTTGCGAACCTGAAGTACTTCCTCGAAGCAATTATGCCGGTATGTGACAAATATGACATCAATATGGCCATCCACCCGGACGATCCGGCCTGGAGTGTGTTCGGACTTCCGCGCATCATCATCAACCTGCCAAATCTGCAGCGTATGATGAACATGGTGGACAATCCGCACAACGGCGTCACCTTCTGCTCCGGCTCCTACGGAACCAATCCCGATAACGATCTGCCGGGAATGATCCGTGCCCTCAAGGGAAGAATCCATTTTGCGCACGTCCGCAACCTGCAGCACAACTTCCCGGGTGATTTTGAAGAATCCGCCCATCTTTCCGCAGATGGAAGCTTCGATATGTATGAAATTATGAAAGCCTTATATGATATTGATTTCACAGGACCGATTCGTCCCGATCATGGCAGAATGATCTGGGGGGAAGTTGCCATGCCCGGATACGGCCTGTATGATCGCGCTCTCGGAGCCACCTACTTAAATGGGCTCTGGGAAGCCATTGTGAAAGGAGAAGCACGCCATGGAATTAAGTAAAAAGGGAATTATAGACCGCACTGCCTTTGAGCAGAAAGGCTATGCCCTGCCACAGTTCGACCGTGAAGAAATGATTGCAAAAACGAAAAAAGCGCCGCACTGGATCCACTTCGGCGCCGGAAATATTTTCCGTGCCTTTCAGGCCAATGTGATGCAGGAGCTGCTAAACAAAGGAATCATGGATACCGGACTTCTGGCAGCAGAAGGCTTTGATTATGAAATCATCGAAAAGATGAACCGTCCGCACGATGACTTAAGCATTCTGGTTACGCTGAAAGCCGATGGCAGCATCGAAAAGACCGTAGTCGGAAGCATTGCAGAATCCCTGATTTTAGACAGTCACAGGGAGGATGAATTTGCACGCTTAAAGGAAGTGTTCGAAAGTCCTTCCCTGCAGATGGTAAGCTTTACCATTACCGAAAAGGGCTACAGCCTTGTAAACGGAAAAGGCGAGCTTCTGCCTGCCGTATCTGCCGATTTTGCAAATGGACCGGCACGGTGTGAAAGCTATATTGGCAAGGTGGCTTCTCTTCTTTATCACCGCTATCTCCATGATCGGCTTCCGATTGCTATGGCCAGCATGGATAACTGCTCCCACAACGGCGATAAATTATATGCCGCCATCCACTCCTTTGCGGAGCAATGGACGAAGAATAACTTAGTCCGCAATGGATTCCTGCGTTATATTGAGAACCCTTCTCTGGTTTCCTTCCCCTTAACGATGATCGACAAGATCACTCCCCGCCCGGATCCGAAGGTGGAACAGCTCCTTTTAAAGGACGAAATTGATGGGTTATCCCCGGTGATCACACAGAAAAACACCTATGTTGCTCCGTTTGTAAATGCCGAGGAATGTCAGTATCTCATCATCGAAGATCTGTTCCCGAACGGAAAGCTTCCCCTCGATGAGGCCGGCATTATTTATACCAACAGGGAAACCGTGAATAAAGTGGAAAAGATGAAGGTATGTACCTGTCTGAATCCGCTCCATACCGCTCTTGCCATCTTCGGCTGCCTGCTTGGTTACACCCTGATTTCGGAGGAAATGAAGAATCCGTTATTAAAGAGGCTTGTGGAAACGATCGGCTGGAAGGAGGGCATGCCCGTAGTCGTGAATCCGGGAATTCTCCGTCCCGAGGACTTCCTTACCGAGGTTCTGACGGTACGCATCCCGAATCCATTTATGCCGGATACTCCGCAGAGAATCGCAACCGACACCTCCCAGAAGCTCCCGATCCGTTTCGGGGAAACGATCAAGGCGTACCAGGCATCCGATACCTTAAACCTTTCGGAGCTTAAGATGATTCCGCTTGTTTTCGCCGGATGGCTGCGTTATCTGATGGGAATGGATGATACCGGGGCTGCATTTGAAAGAAGCTCTGATCCGCTGCTCGATGACCTGACACCGTGCCTTACCCGGTTTACGTTAGGTAAGATTCCCTCCACAGAAGATACCGATAAAATCCTGTCCCCCCTTCTTCACAAAAAAGAAATCTGGGGCGTGGATCTGTACACCTGTGGACTTGCCGAGCCTGTCATTTCCGACTTCCGTGAAATGCTCGCAGGACCGGGTGCTGTAGAAAGCACATTAAGACATCATGTGTGACTATATCTGAGTTGCCTTTGATTATCACAGGTTGGGTACAAAACAGCGATTCCCATTCGGGAACCGCTGTTTTTATCCATGCTTTACATTTCTTTTTCATTTCTTGTAACTATTCAGAACCCCATTCGTAAAACCGTTGCTAACGCAACTCAAGTTTTACTCATGTGGTTACTTCGCCATATAAAATCTGTCAAATATGCTCTGGAATGCAAGCATTCCGATCATATTTATCAGATTTTGCATGGCTCTGAATAGTTACCATTTCTTTTTATATTTCATATTCCATTTCTGTAATTCTCACTATGCCCGGATTTCTTCCTGATAAACAGTCTGTATCTCCCGGATCCGGCAGGCCGTTCCGTTTCGGAACTCCGGCAGCTTTTCCAGGAACACCGGTGCTCCTTCCTCTAAAGGCTGTACCGTTATGGTAAGCTCCTTCGGAAAATCGAAATAGCCAAGGCTGAATACCGCCTGCTGCCCGGTATAGAAATAATCGTTTACCTTTTTCCCTTCGATTTCAATTTCCATGCCATTGCCATCGTAGGTGATATACAGAAGAAGATCGTCACCCTTCTTCCGGTCAAGTGGTCTGTCATAAGAAACGGTCACCTGATATTTCCGGTTATTCGGCTTGTCAGGACAGCTGCCTGCTGCACTTGTTGTGCCTGCGGCAATACCTGCTGTTTCCTCTGCCATACCGGCTTCTCCTGCAGAAGCTGCCGTCACATCATCCCATTCTGCCAGATGAATCTGCGCCGGAGTCTTCTGTTCCTCCATGCGATAAACATGAAACCTTCCTTCCGTTCCTTCTTCCTTCATCCCCTGGGGAAGTGTCTTAAGTGCCGGATAGCTCAGTATCTTCTGTCCCGGAGCAGCAACAAAATGAATCTCCCCATCCTGCTCCCAGACATAATTATCGGAAAGAATCAGATAGTCCTGATCTGTTGTGACATGCCATGCATTCAGGGCTTCCTTTCTTGTGAGATGAAGAATATCCGCATGCTCTTTCGTCTCCCATTCATAGAAGGGATTCCGGTCACCATAGAATACATAGGTCTCCTGCTCTCCCAACCGGAGCCTGCAAAGCGGTGTTGCCAGTGCGCTTTTAAGGACTGCTTCTCCAAGCTTCATCCGGTATGGGAAAAATCCAAACTCTCCGCTGTGCAGATCGAATGACGGAAAGGTTACGTGATCTGTTTCGGTATCCCCTCCACAGCTTCCTTTTAAAATCACCTGCTTATGCTCTGCCATGGTTCTTCTTCGCTGATAATTATTGAAAAAGACATAGCCATGTGTCTCATCATGCCGGCAGCTTACCCGGAGTGTCTGCAGATCCTCCGGCTTGATCCTTTCATCCGGAATCTCTGCCGGAAGAGCTGCCATGTCCTCTCCGAAATCCCGAAGAAAATAAGCCAGCAGCTTAATCTCCTTCAAGGAATCCGATATGGTTCCATACTGGCGGATGGGTGCATTGAAATCGTAGTTGATCTCCGGCAGATCATTCGCATACCCGGTTTCCTTACTTTCCTGTAAGGTCGTAAGCTTTCCATCCGGATTGCTTCCTCCATGATACATATAATACCCAAGCAGTCCTGCTCCGCTTCCCATTTTGACCAAAGACATCGCCCCGATATCCGGACCTGTTGCAACAGGCCTCCGGTGTGCGGTTACCTGCAGGCCGCCGCCTAATTCTGCCGTCAGATAAGGAAAGTCAGCCTCATCGAAGGTCACTGCATCCTCCACGTGATGATCACAGGCAATTAAGGCATCGTTCCGTTCATGGCTGAATACGTAATTGGTATTTGCAGACAGCTCTCCCGTACTCTGATCCCATGGCGCTTCACAGTAGCCACCCATCACAGGGATGCAATCTCCGATCACGGCTCCGCCCCATCCGGTTGCAGTATAAAGCGGTACATCAAATCCGATTTCCTTCGCCAGCTTCTGAAGCGTCCGCATATGCTGTTCGCCTTTTTCACCGGTAAAGCCGCCCACGTGTCCGTATTCATTCTCGATCTGCAATCCGATCACCGGGCCTCCGTCTTTATAAAGAAAGCCTTTGACCTGTTCATAAAGCTGCTTCCAGTAACGTTCTACATAACGCAGATATCCCGGATCATCACTCCGCAGCTCAATTCCTTCTTTCTTCTGCAGCCAGTCCGGAAAGCCGCCATTACGGCATTCCCCGTGTACCCAGGGTCCGACTCTTAAAAAGCTGCAAATTCCAACCTTCCTGCAGCACTCCATAAAATGATGCAGATTACGGCAGCCGGTAAAATCAAATTCTCCTTCGATTTCTTCATGGTGAATCCAGATCATATAGGAAGAAACGATCTGCACGCCTGCGGCCTTCATCTTACGCAGTGACTCTTCCCACAGATCCTCCCGATACCGGCTGTAATGCATTTCCCCCATTACCGGAAACCATGGTTTTCCATCATAAGTCATATATTGTCTTGTAATGCCAAAATCACTGTTTTTCAAAATTATTATCCTCCGGTTCTTCCGGTTTCTTTGCATGTTAAACCTGATTGGTTGATTTGCGGAAAAGAATTTCAAAATCCACAAACATCTTTTTCTGATACTCCTTCCCCTGCAGGGCGCTGATCATCTGCTTGCCGATGGTATTGCCAATCTGCCTTGCCGAAATATTCACCGCCGTAATCGGCGGAGAAAAGCTTTCCAGATTCGGGCTGTTATAAAAGGCTGCAATCGCAATATCCCTTGGAATCCGGTAGCCGTCTGCCTGCAGCTTCGACATGACCTTCGTACAGACAATATCATCCCCACAGAGCACACACTGCACCCTTTTTGACATCATATCGGCAAGGATAGAATCCAGCGAATCCATTTTCAGATTTCCTGTATAAACTGCCTGATGCTCCATTCCGATTCCGTTTTTTAACAATGCCTTCTGAAAGCCGTTATACCGGCTCCGGTTGACATGATAATTAAGATCCTCCACAAGCAGTGCAAACCGCCGAAAACCCTTACTGATCAAAAGCGAAGTCATGTTTTCTGCTGCGGATTCATTATCGGTATCCACCTGAATCACCCGTTCATCCTCATACAGACCGGTAAGTCCTACCGGAAAATTCTGTTTCAGAAGATACTCAATGGCCTTATCATTTTCCAGACTTCTCGTCAGAATGATACCGTCCACTTTCTTCTGCTCCACGATCTTCTGGATTCTGGAAATATCCATTGCTGTCCCTGTTGCCAGCAGTACGTTGTACTCCAGAATAGATGCTGTCTCACAGATTCCCAGCAGACAGTCATGGAAGTAGGGATTTCCATTCACATACACATCCTCCGGAAATACCACACCCAGATTGTGCGTCAGCTCTCCCTTCTGCTCCTTTTCTTCTTCCTGCTTCTGATGATTGGCATAGGCGATAATCCGGCTTCTGGTTTCCTCTCCGATCCGGCCTTTCCCCGATAATGCCCTGGATACTGTACTCTTCGATACTCCCAGATCCTTTGCAATATCCTCAAACGTCATCGTGTTCTTCTCCTGATCCTATTTTAATACTGAATTAATGGTCTATCCAGAGCTCCATCCGCAAAACCGCTGTTTCACAGCTCAGGTTTTGCGAATGAAATCACTTTGTATTGCTCTGAATCATTCTAGTTCTTAGATGCCAGATATTCCTCTGCCTGCTTCTGCATCTCTGCTAAGACATCACGGATTCCGGCACTTTCCATTGCTGCCGAGAACTCCTCTAAGGTTGCATCTACGTCATCCACAAGACCGTTTACAAGCGGATCATAGTAGTTTCCAAGTGCTGCTTCCACTGCTGCAAACTGTACACTTACCGGAGTGGAATCAAAGGTAAATCCATCATACGGATGCTCTTCTTTTACGTTTGAATTCCACTTTTCCATCAAACTATCATATGTCTCATCAAGTTCGGTTCGATCCTCCATATATTCCGTTCTCTGAATGTTCGCATTCGTCCATCCCCAGTTACAGTTGCTGGATACACCATAATTGGTTTCATCAATTACCTTATACTGGTCATCTCCAACTGCTTCCCAATGTTTTCCTTCAATACCGAGCATCGCAAGATCATAGATTTCCTGATTGGTCCAGAACTCATTTAATACCATCATTGCTCGCTCTTTATTCTTGCTGGCCACATTGATTGCCATACCATTATTGATATAGGGCTTTACCTGCTTGGGCTGACCGGTAAGTGGATCACAAAGGGTTACGTTCCAATCCGGATTCTCTGCATTTGCCTGCTTCGCATAATTCTTACTGGATCCAATATTCCAGATCATCGCTGCTGTTCTTCCGGTTAAAAGTCCGGTCTGTCTTTCATCGGAGGAATTCAGTACATCAGATGACCAGCAGCCTGCATCTGCAAGCTCCTTCATTTGTTTGCAATAATCTGCAAATCCGTCCCAGTCAAGCAGATAGTAGAAGTTCAGGTCACTCGGATCCTGGGTATCGTAAAGTACAAGTTCGCCATCCTGTGGTGCACCGCCAGTTGTACACATGCCCTGATTACGGAAATACAAATACCATGGTCCTCCCTGGCTTGCATACATGCCATGATCCGCACAGGCCAGGAAAAATTCCTTCAATTCGTCCCAACTCGTAATATCACTGATTCCATATTCATCCATCAGATCCTTGCGGACAGCCAGCACATCCTGACCAAACTCATTCTGATAATTTGGAACCATATATACCTGTCCGTCAATCTTTGCCTGATCCCATGCCATCTCCGGTACGGTCTCCCAGATACCCGGTGCATAGGTCTGAATAAAGTCTTCTGTTAAGGGATAGAATCCTCCAAGGGATACGGTCTGCTCATAATGTCCCCAGCTTGTTGCCGTAAAGATCAGATCAAAATCCTCTCCCGCTGAGAATAACAGAGAATATTTAGAATCATGCTCACCCCAGGACAGGAACTCTACATTCAAGGAGCAGTTTAACTTTTCTTCCAGAATTTCATTGATTTTGCCATAAACCTCATCAAAGTCCGGTGTGCGGTCACCTAACAGATACATCGTAAGCTCCACATGCTCGGAAGTGTCAATTGCTGCCGTTTCCGTGGTTTCTGTATCTGCTGCCTCCGCAGTGGTACTCTCTTCTGTCGCTGTGCCTTCTGCAGTAGAAGTATCTGTGGCAGATGAGCTTCCGCAGCCTGCCAGAACACTGATTGCCATTGCTGTTCCCAATAACAGGGATAATAATTTCTTTCCTCTCTTCTTCATAAAAACCTCCTTAATTTCTCTCATTTGGAATAAACCCTCCGGTTATCCTTATACCTCTTTTCTCTATATGGTCAGGCTTCCCTGACATAAATTGCCGTTGCGCACCGGACAATTTACTTTCTCAATTAGCCCTTTACGGCTCCGATCGTGATACCCTGTACAAAATACTTCTGTACCAGCGGATATGCCAGAATAATCGGTCCGGTTACTACAATCGTCAATGCCATCTTTAAGGTCTGAGTTGGCAGTGACATAGAACTTATCACGGAGCTGCTGACAACATTATTGGCGATCAGTTTCTTATATGCCTCAATGTTGTTTACCTGCTGATACAGGAAATATTGCAACGGATATTTATCCTCTGTCTTGATATAAAGCATGGCATTGTACCAGTCATTCCAATACGCCAGTGCGATAAACAGTCCAACGGTTGCGAGTGCCGGCTTGATGAGCGGCATCACGACCTGGAACAGTGTGCGGAACTCTCCGCAGCCATCAATCTTTGCCGCATCAATCAGAGATTCCGGCAATGCCATGATGTAGCTTTTCATGATCAGCAGATTGTACACACTGAACACCAGCGGCAGAAGCATAGCCAGATAGTTATCTCTCAGGTGAAGCGTCTGGGTAATCAGAATATAGTACGGAACCAGACCTCCTGAAAACAACGTGGTAAAGTAGAAGAAAAATGAGAAGCCATTTCTCCACTCAAAATCTCTGCGGGAGAGGACATATGCGGTCATTGTCTGAAGCAGAAGTCCGATTGCGGTTCCGCATATGGTCAGTCCAATGGTGGTCGCATAGGCCTTGAACACAACCATCGGCTCCTTGAATACCGTCTTGTATGCTTCTAAGCTGAAATCCTGGGGAAGCAGACTGAATCCATTCTGGATAATTGCTTCCTCGGAGGAAAAAGAGCCAGATAAAATCATAATAAAGGGAATCAGGCACATCAATGTAATCAATCCGCAAAAGGTATATGCGATTATATTCAGTACAATCACATCAGAGCCTTTTTTTACTTTTCCTAATCCTTTCGTTGCTGTCGGCATTCCTTCACCTCCCTAGAATAATGTATAATCTTTATCATATCGTCCAACCTGCCGGTTCACGATCAGAATTGTTGCAAAGCATAATACGGACTGGAACAGACCGATTGCTGCAGACATTCCGAAATCATTACTGCTGATCAATGCACGGAAGGTCAGTGTATCAATAACATCGGTATAGTTATAAAGAAGTCCGTTCGTGCCAACCAGGTTATAAAACATATCGAAGTTTCCTTTAAAAATACCTCCGACACTTAATAAAAGCAGGATAATGGTGGTCGGCATAATCATTGGAATCGTTACCTTAAAGATCCTCTGGAATACATTCGCACCGTCGATTGCTGCCGCCTCATAAATGGAAGTATCAATTCCCATGATTGCAGCCAGATACATAACGGAGCCGTATCCGATTCCCTTCCAGACATTGAAGAAGGTTAAAATAAACGGCCATACCTTCGGATTCGTGTAAAAGGAAATCCTCTCTCCGCCAAATGCGGTAATCAGACGGTTCATGAATCCATAATCGGAGCTGAAAATATTGAATGCCATAACTCCTACAATAACCCAGGAAATGAAGTAAGGCAGGAACATGATAGACTGGGAAATCTTCCGGAAATGCTTGTTTCGGATTTCTGTCAGAAAAATCGCCACAGCAATCTGGCTTACGGTATTAATAATGATGAACAATACGTTGTACAACACCGTGTTGCGCGTTACCGTCCATGCCTGACCGGATTTGAAGAAGAATTTAAAATTATCAATTCCGTTCCACGGACTTCCCCAGATGCCTCCGGCGTAATTATATTTCTTAAACGCCATCACAATACCCGTCATCGGATAATACGCAAAAATCAATGTATAAATCACAGCAGGGGCAAGCATCAGCAGAAATACCCGGTATTTATACAGTTTTTTGAAAAAACCTTTTGCCTTGCTTCCTTTCATCTATCCACCTCTTTCCGAAAGTCTCGTTGCGCACCATTTTTGTTGCGCTATCGTTGTTTCTTTTTATGATTTTATTATACTTTGTATAGTTTTTACATGCAATCCGCAAGATAACTAATATTTTTTTACAAAGAAAGTGCAACGCAGACAAAAAAATCACCCGTTGCGCAACGATAACGTTTTCGTTTGTTGCGCAACGGGTGATAAGTGTTGCATAACAGTATTCCACAAAATTTGTTGAAACAAGCTTAACTAAATGACATTGATCCGGCCAGACGATTCCTAACGATTTCGGAATCTTGCAAGGAACTCTCTGGTTGCTTTTTCTTCAGGCTGTTCAAAGATCTGCTTCGGTGTTCCCGATTCACAGATCACGCCCTCCGCCATGAACAGCACATGGCTGGAAACATCTCTTGCAAAGGCCATTTCATGAGTTACTACCATCATCGTAAGTCCCTCGCCTGCAAGAGTTGTCATGACATCCAGAACCTCTCCGACCATCTGTGGATCCAGTGCCGAGGTCGGCTCATCAAAGAGCAGGATCTCCGGCTCCATAGCCAGTGCTCTTGCGATTGCCACTCTCTGCTTCTGTCCTCCGGAAAGCTGTCTCGGCTTTGCATTGACATATGCACTCATGCCCACCTTGTCCAGAAAACCTAAGGCCTTTTCTCTGGCCTCCTCCCGGTTCTTCTTTGCCACCTTGATCTGTCCGACCATACAGTTTTCCAGTACGGTCATGTTACTAAAGAGGTTAAAGCTCTGGAACACCATACCTACTTTGGCACGGTATGCCGGTATATTCATTTTTCTTGCGGTAATATTCTCGCCATGATAAAGAATGCTGCCTCCATCCGGCACCTCCAGCAGATTGATGCATCGGAGCATCGTGGACTTTCCGGAGCCGGATGCTCCGATGACAGAAACCACATCCCCCGGATGCACCCGGAAGCTGATATCCTTTAATACAGAATGTGTCCCAAAGGCTTTCTCCAGATGAGCCACCTCCAGAATGCTGTTATCCTTTGCTTTGTTTTCCGAAATTGTCTGTTCCTGCTTCATTGTCTTCCCCTCCTATCTGCTTTGCTTCTTGCCAAGCTGTGTGCCGATATCCATCACATCGACAAGCTCATAATTGTCTCCACCATCCATCTTCTTTTCCCAAAGTCTCAGAAGTCTTGAAGTGATCAGGGTCATCGTCAGATAGATTGCCATCACAATGGTTGCCGATTCAAAATACATATATAATGCTCCGGACACGCTCTTGTGCACAAAGAAGAGGTCAACCACGCTGATAACAGAGAGTACAGACGTATCTTTAATATTGATGATCAGGTTATTTCCGATCTGGGGAAGAATATTCCGGAAGGCCTGCGGCAGGATCACATTTACCATAGCCTGTACATGCGTCATGCCGATAGCCTTCGCACCCTCCATCTGACCGGGATCCACCGAGATGATTCCGCCCCGGACAGACTCTGCCATGTAGGCTCCGGTATTAATGGATACGACAAGAAACGCTGCCTGCCACATTCCAAGCTGTACATTGCACACCTGTGCCAGTCCATAGTAAATGAAGACCGCCTGAACGATCATGGGGGTTCCACGGAATACTTCGATATAAACTCGAAGAATCAGGTTTACGATTCCAAGCAGGATCCGCTTCACCAAAGGATCTCTCTTTTTGTCCAATGGAATAGTCTGGATAATACCGGACAGAAATCCGATGATACAGCCGGCAAACGTCGACACCAGCGCAATTAACAGCGTTGTCCCTGCTCCTTCCAGATACGAGGCTCCGTATCTTTGTAAAATGTATATAATCCTTTCCATAAAGTTCATATTCGAAATCATTCCATGTTCTCCTTCTTTGCCTGCCACATACGGCATAACCCTTATCTGTCCCTCAATGCCTGCTCCATTCCGGCATTCATCCGTTATATCATAACAATATTAATTACCCTATCGGGCAACTATATTACTCTGCCAGCGGCTGTACACTGATTGCTTCCTGCATCAAACTGTTAAAGTCATCTACGGTCATCGTTTCCAGGACACTGTTGATTCCGTCAAGAAGCTCCGTATTGCCCTTTTTCACAGAAATACCGATATTGACTTCTTCATCAGATACCTCAAAGTCATCCTCTGTTCCCGAAAAATCAAGCAGCTTCAGATCCGGATAAGCTACACAGGCAGCCATAGCGGTAGGCATATCGGTAACAACAAGATCCGTTCTTCCGCTCTCTAACGCTACCAGCATTGCCGGTGCCGATTCCTGTGCCGGCTGGATGTCCGCATCCTCAATCTGCTCCAGACAGTTATCATACCAAATCGTACCAAGCTGTGAGGTACAGGTTGCTCCCTTTAAATCAGAAAGACCTGCTGCATCCGCATAGGCACCATCCTGCTTCACAAGACCTACCACTGCAGCATAATAATAAGGCTTGGAAAAGTCTACCATTTCTAATCTCTCAGCCGTTGTGGACTGTCCTGCAATGACACAATCCACAGTGCCGGACTGTACGGCGGGGATCAGGGCATCCCAGTCAAGCTTCACGATCTGCAGCTCGTATCCAAGGGTATCTGCGATCTTCTTTGCGATAATAACATCATATCCATAAGCATAATCTGCACTGTCATTGATCTGTACTGCTCCGTTTGAATCATCCGGCTGTGTCCAGTTGTAGGGGGCATATCCACATTCCATGGCAACCTTTAAGACCTTACTGGTCTCTGTAGTCTCCGCCTCGTCTGCGTCTGCTTCGGTTTCAGCTCCGTCTGCTTCAGCCGCTGCTGTCTCTTCTGCCGCATCGTCCTGTGTTTCTTCGGTCTCTGTGGTGTTCTCTGTAGTTGTGGTCTGTGCAGTTGAACCACACCCAGCCAGTGCAAGTACCATGGCTGTACTTAATAATACACATAAAAGTTTCTTTTTCATAATGTTCTCCTTCCTGTTGGCATCCTCATCCGGCAGCTAGTGTAACGGTTTCTAAATAACTGCACCATTCACATAGGATATTTTTCTGAGAGTGCTGGACAAAAAACGTAGGCGTAGCGAGCTACGCTGAGGATTTTTGTCCTGTGCTATCGGGAAAATAGACGTGTGATATGATGTAGTTAATTTAAAACCGTTGCACTAGTTATTTTCCTGCCAAAAAAACAGAGAGAAAGCCCCTTCAAGCCTTCCTCTCTGAATTGCCTGTAAATATATTATATGCGATTTCTCAATTTGTCAACATTTTTCGGCATTTGAACAGCAACGCTTTCTTCATGAATGCTCATTAATCTTAAAATCACGCTCTTGAAGATAGAAGCACTGTATTATATAATAAAACAGTAGCTATTCAGAGCCATATAAATAAACCCAAAGCAGCAAATTTCCTTGCAAATCCGGGACATCTCCGTATCGTTCAGGCATGTCTTTCCAGCGACTGGGAAAGTGCTGCCGATGCAATGGCGCAGCATCTGGAAAAAGCCCGGATTGTTACCTTCCAACTCATCGCTGAGAATCAGGATATCTTGTAACTATTCAGAGCCATGCAAAATCTGATAAATATGATCGAAATGCTTGCATTTCGGAGCATATTTGACAGATTTTATATGGCGAAGTAACTACATGAGCAAAACATAAGCTGTAAAACAGCGGTTTTGCGAATGGAGTTCTGAATAGTTACGATATCTTTTAAGCATCGGAGGAAATCAGATTGAAAATTAACAGAACCGTTCAGCGTTCTTTTGAAATGTTATCCTATATTGCGCAGCATCCTGATGGTGTCTCCATAGATGAACTATGTCAGCAGCTTACCATTCCCAAAACCAGTGCCTATGATATTCTTGTTACCCTTGTTCAAAACGGAATGCTTACGCAGCGCTCCGGCACCCGACAATTATACCGGATTGGAGCATCTGCTTATCGGATCGGAATGTCCTATCCAGAGTCTGAGGATGAACTGAAGTTAATCGGCACTGCATTGAGGGAAATTGCAAGATTGTCGGACAAAACCGCATTCTTCGGTCAACTTTATGAAGATAAAGTTCTTTATATTTTAAAGGAAACTCCGTCAAATCCCATTATTACCACGGCATCAGTAGGAAGCACAGCTCCCCTATACTGCACATCACTGGGAAAGATCTTACTTGCCTACATGCCAGAGGATCAGGCAGACCATTTCCTGGACTCCCTTAATCCAGTCCCACGTACCGGATATACGCTGACAACCAAGGAAGCTGTCGCTGCAGATCTTGCCCTCACTATCAGACGTGGATATGCCATGGATTTCCGTGAATATGAAGAACACATGGTATGTGTCGGCGCTCCCATTTTCAGAAAGGATTCCTCTCTTGCCGGTGCCATCAGTATTTCCGGCTTTTATCGTCCGGAAGAAAACTATGAATCGGCCGGACAATTTATCAATCAAAAAGCTTCTGAACTATCCCATTTACTTGGTTATCACAACATTTAATCCGAAAATTCCCAGCCAAATGCCGGGGATTTTGTCTGCAGTCTGAACAGCAGATGTCTCTGCTGTTTTTTCTTGACAAAATCTCCCCTGATGTTATTATTATTTTATAATCGTATTTGCGATGTGTATTCGTATATGCGATTATTAAAAAGACCAGGAGGACAGATTATATGAATATTACAATGAAACCTTCAAGCGAATGCAGGTTTGATGCGGTATCACTGGGAGAAGTGATGCTGCGGCTGGATCCCGGAGAAGGCCGTATCCGCACTGCCAGACAATTTCGTGCCTGGGAGGGTGGCGGTGAATACAATGTAATCCGCGGACTACGCAGATGCTTTGGATTAAAAACAGCGGTTATCACTGCCTTTGCCGATAATGAAATTGGAATGCTGATGGAGGACTTTATTCTTCAGGGTGGTGTAGATACCTCCCTGATCAAGTGGATGAAAACAGATGGTATCGGACGCACATGCCGGAACGGTCTTAACTTTACAGAACGCGGCTTTGGTATTCGAGGTGCGATCGGTTGCTCAGATCGGGCAAATACTGCAATTTCAAAGGCTACTCCTGAGGATTTTGATTTTGAATATATCTTTGGCGAGCTTGGTGTACGCTGGCTGCATACCGGCGGTATTTATGCTGCTCTGTCCGAGCAGTCCTGTGAAACGGTTCTTGCCGCCATTAAAACAGCCAAGAAGTATGGTACGGTCGTCTCCTATGACCTGAATTACCGTCCTTCGATGTGGAGTGCGATCGGAGGTCTTGAAAAGGCCAGACAGGTGAATCAGGAAATTGCCGGATATGTAGATGTCATGATTGGTAATGAAGAGGATTTTACTGCGTGTCTAGGCTTTTCTATTGAAGGAAATGATAAAGAGCTTAAGAAGCTCAATATTGACGGATATGAAAAAATGATTGCTGAGGCTGCAAAAGCCTACCCCAACTTCAAGGTTATTGCTACCACACTCCGCGAAGTAAAAACTGCTACCATCAACGATTGGAGTGCATTATGCTGGGCGGATGGCAGCATTTACAAATCAAAAGAATATAAATCTCTTGAAATTATGGATCGTGTAGGCGGTGGGGACTCATTTGCTTCCGGATTGATCTACGGTCTGATGACTACCGGAGAACCGTCACTTGCGGTTAATTATGGTGCTGCTCATGGGGCACTGGCTATGACGACACCGGGCGATACCACAATGGCCAGCAAGAAGGAAGTCGAAGCTATTATGTCTGATGCCGGCGCCCGTGTTCAAAGATAGGAGGAAAATATGAATGAAATTTATCATAAGCTTCATGAAATAGGCATCATTCCTGTTGTTGTCCTGAACGACAGCAAGGACGCACTGCCGCTAGGAAAGGCATTGATAAAAGGCTCACTTCCTGCTGCTGAGATTACTTTCCGTACAGAGGCCGCTGCCGAAGCTATCCATCAATTGTCAGAAGCCTATCCCGAATTACTGGTAGGTGCCGGAACTGTCTTAACAATAGAACAGGCTGATCTGGCGATCCATGCAGGTGCCAGATTTATTGTCTCTCCCGGACTAAATCCCAAGGTTGTGCGGCACTGTCTGGAAAAGAATGTTGTCATTATTCCAGGAGTTGTTACTCCCAGTGAGATTGAACAGGCTCTGGAGCTTGGACTCAATATCGTGAAATTTTTCCCGGCTGAGCCATCCGGCGGTCTTGCAATGATTCAGGCTCTAAGTGCTGCTTATACAAAGCTGCGCTTCATGCCCACCGGCGGCATCAATGCTGAAAATGTAATTCCTTACCTTAAATCAGACAAGATTATTGCCTGTGGCGGCAGCTGGATGGTTAAAAAAGACATGATCTCAGCAGGTGAATTTGAAAAAATCTCTGTTTTATGTCAAGAGGCTGCTGATATTGTACATCGTCTGAGAGGTTAGACCTCTTAAATAACATAACAATCTCGTTGTAGCAAAAATATCCCGGTGCTTTACACCGGGATATTTTATATCGATATCAAAAATTCTACATCGTTTTTATTTACTGATAAGCTTATTTAGCAGCAAGCTCTGCCTTCAGCTTCTCGGTCAGCGCAGGAACGATCTTGTTTAAATCTCCTACAATACCGTAATCAGCTACATCGAAGATCGGAGCGGATTCATCCTTGTTGATCGCAATGATGATATCAGACTCTTCCATACCTGCTACATGCTGGATTGCTCCGGAAATACCGATTGCAAAGTATACATTGGGGCGAACGGTCTTACCTGTCTGTCCAACCTGCAGATCCTTCGGCTTCCAGCCTGCATCTACAACGGCACGGGAGCAGCTGACTGTTCCGCCAAGTACCTCTGCAAGGTCATCCAGAAGCTTGAAGTTCTCTGCACTTCCAACACCACGTCCACCGGATACCAGGATCTTTGCGTCCATAATATCAGCAACATCAGATACAGCCTTAACAACCTTTAAGATTTCTACATACTTGTTGTCAGGTGTGAATCCAGGATTGTAATTGATTACTTCTGCCTTCTTACCAGCTTCTCTGGGTGCCTTCTGCATAACACCAGGACGAACGGTTGCCATCTGAGGACGGAATGCAGGACATGCAATCGTAGCAATTGTGTTTCCGCCGAATGCAGGACGGGTCATTAAGAGCTGGTTATGAAGCTGCTCTTTTCCCGGAATCGGGTTGATCGGGAAGTCACCGATCTCGAGCTGTGTACAGTCTGCAGTCAGACCGGTATGAATTCTTGCGGATACTCTGGGTCCTAAGTCTCGTCCGATAGCCGTTGCACCTACCAGAAAGATTTCCGGCTTGAATTCGTTAATGACAGATGCTAATGCATGTGCATAAGGCTCTGTTCTGTATTCCTTTAATTCAGGATCATCTACGACGATGACCTTGTCTGCGCCATATTCAGCGAGTTCATCAGCTAAAGCTGCAACATCAGAACCAACTAATACAGCGGTAACTTCTGTTCCTAAATCTTTTGCAAGTTCTTTTCCCTTGCCAACTAATTCCAATGCGATTCCGCTAAGTGTATTGTCTACCTGCTGAGCAAAGACAAATACACCCTTATAATCTTGAATATTCATGTTCTTCCTCCATTATATTTCAATATGCCTAAGATCTACTATCGAAAGACTAGATTACGTGTTTTGCTTTTAACTTCTCAACAATGTAATCAACAGATGCAACGGGATCTAAGTTAACCTTTTCTCCTGCACCCTTTCTTACCTTATCGGATGCCTTGGCGATCTGTGTCGGTGAACCCTTAAGACCAAGGTTAGAATCTTCTACATCCTTAAGATCTGCTCTTCCCCATACGGTGATGTCAGCCTTGTATGCATCGAAGATTCCGCCCGGAGTCATATATCTGGGCTCGTTTAATTCAGCAAGAGCTGTAATTAAGCAGGGCATTTTAGCCTTTAATACGTGATATCTGTCATCAAACTGACGCTCAACGATTACGCTGTCGCCTTCTACTTCGATCTTCTGAGCATAAGAAATTACAGGGATTCCAAGATGCTCGGAAATCTGAGGACCAACCTGTGCGGTATCACCATCAATAGCCTGACGGCCGGTAATGATAAGATCATACTCAAGATTACGAAGTGCTCCGGCAAGAGTCTGGGATGTAGCCCATGTATCTGCTCCGCCTAATACTCTGTCTGTTACAAGGATTCCCTTGTCAGCACCCATAGCGATCGCTTCACGAAGAACCTCTTCTGCCTTGGGAAGTCCCATGGTTACAACGGTAACTTCTGCGCCATACTGATCCTTCAATCTAAGAGCCGCTTCCAGACCAGCCTTATCATCAGGGTTCATGATGGTAAGCATTGCAGCTCTGTCAAGAGTACCATCGGGGTTAAATTTAACGCCACCTTTTGTATCAGGTACCTGTTTAACACAAACAACAATTTTCATTGTATTTCTCTCCTTATTTTAAAATTAATATTTCTTCTTGCTTTTCTTAAGTAAGACGGCACTCGAAATGCTTCGCATTTCTCGTTCGCGGTGCTACGCTGCACCGCTCTGTCTTTCGTCCTGTCCATCTGCTCCTGCAAGCAGGGCAGCTGTCCAGTCCAAAATCCATCCGTCTTACTTAAGCAGATTCGCGGAAATGACCATTCTCTGAACTTCGGAAGTTCCTTCGTAGATCTCGGTGATCTTGGCATCTCTCATCATACGCTCTACATCGTACTCTCTGATGTATCCGTATCCACCATGAAGCTGTACAGCCTTGGTAGTAACTTCCATAGCAACCTCTGCTGCGTAAAGCTTTGCCTGAGCTGCTTCCACGGAGTAAGATACCTTGGAGTTCTTTGTATACTCGTCCTTCTTGCAGGCTGCTGCATAAACCATGAACTGAGCTGCCTTAGTCTTGGTAGCCATGTCAGCCAACTGGAACTGGGTATTCTGGAATGCACCGATCGCACGGCCAAACTGCTTTCTTTCCTTAACATATTCAACGGTTCTGTCAAGAGCTCCTTCTGCAAGGCCAAGAGCCTGTGCAGCGATACCGATACGTCCGCCATCCAGAGTATGCATTGCGATATTAAAGCCTTTACCCTGTGCTCCTAACAGATTCTCCTTAGGAATACGGCAATCGGTAAAGATCAGCTCGTATGTGGATGAACCACGGATACCCATCTTGTTTTCCTTGGTACCAAAGGTAAATCCCGGAGTTCCTTTTTCTACGATGAAAGCAGAGATCTCTTTCATCATCTTGCCTCTCTTCTCAATCATACCGGTAACAGCGAAAATAACGTATACGTCAGCTTCCTTACCGTTGGTGATGAAGATCTTGGAACCGTTCAGTACCCATTCGTCCCCATCCAGAACAGCCTTGGTCTGCTGTCCCTGTGCATCTGTACCGGCACCGGGCTCAGTAAGACCGAAAGCACCTAACTTCTCACCCTTTGCAAGGGGAACAAGATATTTCTGCTTCTGCTCTTCTGTACCGAAGGTAAGAATCGGGTCACAGCAAAGAGAGGTATGAGCGGATACGATAACGCCTGTTGTACCACAAACCTTGGATAATTCTTCTACGCACATTGCATAAGTAAGAACATCTGCTCCCTGTCCACCGTACTCCTTCGGAATCGGAATACCCATAAATCCTGCCTTAGCCATCTTTTCAACGGTAACACGAGGGAATACCTCGGTCTCGTCTACTTCCTGTGCAAGAGGCTTAACTTCTTTTTCGGCGAACTCTTTGAAAAGAGTTCTCACCATTTCATGCTGCTTGTCTAACATAAAATCCATGTTTTATTTCCTCCATTATATATGATGATGTCGGGGGTCAAAAGCCCTCGACTTTGATGCCTACGGATTGTTCCAATGATATTTACTGTGCATCAACAGGGGTCTTTGTTCTGTCTGCATTGTAAACATAGAAGCCCTTACCGCTCTTAACACCAAGGTTACCGCCACGAACCATCTTACGAATCAGAGGACATGCACGATACTTGCTGTCACCGGTTTCATTGTAAAGAACATCCATAATAGCAAGGCAGATATCAAGACCAATGAAATCTCCAAGTTCAAGAGGTCCCATAGGATGATTAGCACCAAGCTTCATAGCTGCGTCAATACCTGCAATATCCGATACACCTTCCATCTTAATGAAAGCTGCTTCGTTGATCATCGGAACAAGGATACGGTTTACCACGAAACCTGCCGCTTCGTTAACCTGTACCGGAGTCTTGCCGATTTCTTCAGAAATCTTCTTGATGGTATCTACGGTTTCAACAGGTGTGTTTACACCGGCGATTACTTCAACAAGCTTCATACGGTCAGCAGGATTGAAGAAGTGCATACCGATCATCGGACGGTTTAATCCGTTACCAATCTCTGTAATGGAAAGGCTGGAGGTGTTGGATGCGAATACGCATTCCGGCTTTGCAATCTTATCAAGCTCTGCAAAGGTAGTCTTCTTAACTTCCATATTTTCAAATGCTGCTTCTACGATCAGATCGCAGTCTGCACAAAGGTCTTCCTTTAATCCCGGAGTGATCTTTGCAAGGATTGCATCAACAGCTTCCTGTGTCATTTTTCCTTTTTCAACAAGCTTAGCATAACCCTTCTGGATTTTTGCTTTTCCGCCGTCTGCCCATTCCTGCTTGATATCACAGAGAGCAACTTCATATCCATCAACCTGGGCAAATGCCTTGGCAATGCCCTGTCCCATGGTACCGGCACCAATAATACCTACTTTCATTTCTTTTCCTCCTAAATGTTCTTAAATCTTATTATGATCAGCGATTCACTATCCATAATAGCTTTTCTGCTGTCATTTACAAATATTGCAGCTGTTCAGAATAGTTAATCTGTCTAGCAGTTTTTAAATGGCTCTTTTACCTTTTCCTTATTCTTGTCAAGGAAGAAAGCCATTCCGTACTTCTGATCTTCTGTTTCAAAGCAGTCACCGAAGAGCTTTTCTTCGATCACGATTGCCTGATCCATATCGGCATCCAATCCTTCGTTAATTGCCTTCTTGCAGTTGCGGACAGCGATCGGTGCATTCTTTGCAATGCCTGCTGCCATCTTCTCTGCTGCAGGAAGTAATTCTTCCTGGGTATATACTGCGTTTACAAGTCCGATACGATATGCTTCATCAGCCTTGATGTTACGTGCGGTATAGATCATCTGCTTTGCCATGCCTGCGCCAACAAGACGGGCAAGTCTCTGGGTTCCGCCAAATCCGGGTGTAATTCCAAGACCAACCTCCGGCTGTCCGAATACGGCATTATCAGAACAGATTCTGATATCACAGCTCATGGAGATCTCACATCCACCGCCTAATGCAAATCCGTTAACGGCTGCAATAACCGGGATCGGGAATGTTTCAAGCTTACGGAATACGTCATTTCCCTTCTTACCGAAGGCTTCTCCTTCTGCCTTTGTCAATGTGCTCATTTCTGCAATATCTGCACCTGCTACGAAGGACTTCTGTCCTGCTCCTGTGAGGATTAAGCATCTTACCTCATTAAGGTTAACCGCATCAAGTGTTGCATTTAACTCGTCAAGCACCTGGGAGTTTAATGCGTTCAGTGCTTTCTCACGGCTGATGGTGATGATGCCGTATGCACCCTTCTGTTCATATACGATGAATTCCATTTTGCTTCCTTTCTGTGTCATACAAGACACCCTTACCTTTTATTTGTGTAAACATGGTTCTAGGGTGGGAAACCCCACCCTGGAATTTTGTTTTCTTTTTAATTGATTAGTCCATCTTAACAATGGTAGAACATCCCATACCACCGCCGATGCAAAGAGTTGCAAGACCGGTCTTAGCTCCCTTAGCCTGCATCTCATGAAGCAATGTTACAAGGATACGGCATCCAGAAGCTCCAACCGGATGTCCAAGAGCGATTGCACCACCGTTCGGGTTCAGCTGCTTGTCTACATCGATTCCAAGATCCTTGCCTACTGCAACGGACTGTGCTGCGAATGCTTCGTTTGCTTCGATGATATCGAAGTCTTCAATCTTCATACCGGTCTTAGCCATTACCTTCTTAGTGGAAGCAACCGGTCCGATACCCATAACCTCAGGTCTTACACCTGCAAGTGCGCCGGCTACGAAGGTAGCCATAGGCTTAACTCCAAGTTCCTTTGCCTTTTCTTCGCTCATAACAACAACTGCTGCTGCACCGTCGTTGATACCGGATGCATTACCAGCGGTAACAAATCCGTCCGGGTTAATGGTACGAAGCTTTGCAAGTCCTTCGATAGTGGATCCGTGACGAGGTCCTTCATCTACCTTGAACTCGATGACTTCTTTTTTCTTCTTAACCATTACAGGTACGATTTCCTTCTCGAAAGCACCGTTCTTCTGTGCTTCTTCTGCCTTTAACTGGCTCTTTAATGCGAACTCATCCAGTTCTTCTCTGGTAAGTCCCCATTCTCTGCAGATGTTATCTGCAGTTGTAATCATATGGTAATCATTGAATGCATCCCAAAGAGCATCCTTAATCATACAGTCAACCAATGTACCGTTGTTCATTCTATATCCATAACGAGCCTGAGGAACTGCGTAAGGAGCCATGGACATGTTTTCCATACCACCTGCTACGACTACATCTGCGTCTCCTGCCATAATCATCTGTGCTGCCTGGTTCACGCAGTTCAGACCGGAACCACATACGACATTCATGGTAACAGCTGGAACTTCGATCGGAAGTCCGGCCTTGATGGATGCCTGACGTGCTACGTTCTGTCCAAGACCAGCCTGGATAACACAGCCCATATAAACCTGATCTACAGCCTCAGGTGCAACACCTGCTCTGTTTAATGCTTCCTTAATAACAATTGCTCCTAATTCTGCTGCCGGTGTTGTGCTTAAAGAACCACCCATGGTTCCGATTGCGGTACGGCATGCACTGGCGATAACTACTTTCTTTGCCATTTTTCATTCCTCCGATATTCGTTGTTTTCTTTTAGTTTTGCGATTTAAAAATGATTGTTAAATTTTTATCATTTCCAACGCCATTATTATATCATAGGGCATTCATTTTTGCAATGGATTTCATGGTAATTTCCAGCACCGTATCCACTTCATCGGGAAGCTGCGGCGAATCACTGACCTCAACAAACGCCACCTCCGGATAATTATTCACCATCCAGTTATCCTGCAGCTTCCGCTCACTTCCATCGGAAAGCAGCCGGATTGCATGAACCTTCCCCGGTTCAATTCCGTACAAAGGAACGCTGCCGATGGCATTCTCCATAATATGATAATAAAACCGATTACCCTTTCTGGTGATCCGTCCGTTTTCGGGCTTCGGAAGACCGCTTTCCCCACAACCGTAAACGGAGGCGGAATTCTTCTTCATCCACTTACCGATCTGTTCAAGAATCCGAAGAGATTCCTCCGGAATATTTCCCCGTGCATCGGGTCCCACGTTCAAAAGCATGTTACCGCCCTTGCTGACACACTCCACCAGCTTGCGGATCAGCATGTCGGCAGGTTTGAAATTCCGATCCTTTGAGCAGTAGCCCCAGTGATCGTTCATCGTAATGCAGGATTCCCATACCAGAGGTCTTCCCAGTTCATCCCTTAATCCATTCGGTGGAATGATCTGTTCGGGACTTACGAAATCCCCGCTATAGTCACTGGGCTCGCCGGTTGCCAGAGAGCCGAAGCCTTCCCCGCTCACTTCCAGGCGGTTATCAATGATCACATCCGGCTGATACGTCCGGATCATCCTCACCAGTTCTGCCGCATGCCATTTTTCCCCGGTCATATCTCCATAGGAAAAGTCAAACCACATCACGTCCAGCTTCCCATATTCCGTACAAAGCTCCTTCACCTGTCCATGCAGATAAGTAAGATACCGTTCAAAGTCTCTTCCCTCATTTGTTTCCGTTTCACAGTTACGCATCGGATGATGCCAGTCTCCATGGTGCGGATAGTCAGGATGATGCCAGTCAAGCAGGGAATAATAGAGTCCTACCTTCAATCCCTCTGCCCGGAATGCGTCCAGATATTCCCGTACCAGATCCCGTCCGGCTTTGGTATTTGTTGACTTAAAATCGGTCAGTTTACTGTCAAACAGGCAGAAGCCATCATGGTGCTTCGCAGTCAGCACGGCATATTTCATTCCCGCTTCCTTCGCTGCCTTCGCCCATTTGGCAGGATCATAATCGATCGGATTAAATTCTTCAAAAAACGGCAGGTAGTCTTCCTCCGGCATCTCTTCGATACTCCGTACCCATTCACCTCTTGCCGGAATGGCATACAGTCCCCAGTGGATGAACATGCCGAAACGGTCATGCTGATACCATTCCACCCGCTTTTCATAGGTCTTTCTGTCAAACATGGTTTACCTCCTTCATCATTTCGCTGGTTTTAGTGTAACACAAACTCTCCCGGACAGCCAATGACATTTTTTCAACACCTGACTCATATACTTCTGTAACATCACTCGGAACTTTTCTGCTTATGTATCGTAAACCCTGTTCCCTTTATTGGAAATTATTATTTCTTGCCCTGTGCTCTACCGCACTCATCTTAAGCGTCCACGAAAGCCTTTCCCGTTCTGACGGATCTACAGATTCCTATAACAGTGATCCGGCCATCGAGGTAGCCGCCGGAGCCAATGGCAATTATATCAAATGGGTGGATTTCACGGTAAGCTGCGATGCGCTCTGCACTGCTTATGAACTGGATGTGGCAAGCCATGAAAGTGAGCACCCCTTAAGCTGGATCGAACTGCTCGCCTATACGGCTGCCAGGACAGGTGGAACGTTTGATAAGAAAAGCCTTTCCATTCTAAATAAACTGGGGAAAGAATTATCCGATGGCTCTGTGGCTTTGGAAGAGCTCACCCGGGAAATGGACTATTATGATTACTATCTGGAAGCCTACGAAGCCGTGCTTAGCGGCATGGTCGGTGAATACGAAATTGAGACAGAAGCCAAAGACGGCACACGCAGCTTCGAAACACGCTATGGCCTCAAAGCCTTTTCCCCGATTGCACGGGGTTTTGACTACAACGATTATGATGACTTCGGTTCTTCCCGGAGCTACGGCTACAAGCGTCCTCACTTAGGACACGACATGATGGGCCAGATCGGCACACCCATCATCGCTGTGGAGTCCGGTTACGTGGAAGCCCTTGGCTGGAATCAGTACGGCGGCTGGCGCATCGGAATCCGCAGCTTTGATAAAAAACGTTACTACTACTATGCACACCTTCGCCAGAATTTCCCGTATGCGCTGGACTTAAAGGAAGGAAGCGTGGTGACTGCCGGTGACGTCATCGGTTACATGGGGCATACCGGCTACAGCACCAAGGAAAATGTGAACAACATCGAAACCGTCCACCTGCATTTTGGTCTGCAGCTCATTTTTGATGAATCACAGAAGGAGGGTAACAACGAGATCTGGATTGACTGCTATGACCTTACCCGGTTTTTATACAAAAACAGATCCCTCACGGAAAAGAACTCGGAAACTAAGGAATGGTTCCGTGCCTTTCACATGAAGGATCCTTCGGTAACTTCTTATCTGCAATTACATCCGGAGGCTCCGGTCTTAAACAGGGAAGCCTAAGGAAGTTCCTCTTCCATATAAAGTTCTTCTGCCGTATAAAGCGTTCCTTCCATATAAAGATGGGACGCATGGGCTTCTTCCATCAGCCGGAGAAGCTCTTCACGGCTCACACTTGCAAGCTCCACATTCGCATACATCACAGAAACCGGTGCTGCTTCGAAGTTCAGGTAAGTGTTCCGTACCCAGCTCACATCGGAGCTGTCACGCACATACAGAACCCGGGTTATTTCTGAATCCGTTCCTGCGCCTGCTTTTTCCGCAAATTCGTATGCGGCATCGTCCAGAATTTCTTCTCGCTTTGTCAGTTCCTCCTGTACACCCGTCCGATATCCCCAGATCGCACGGTACGCACTTGCATAATCGGATGACAACAGTACCACCAGTGCACACAGGTAAAAACCGCGATTGTCCGTAAAGCTGCGCATAACAAAATAAGCAAGCAGATACAGCCCTCCGATCGTAAAAGGCGCTCCATACCGCGAAATGGAGCTTACCATGCCATACGGCTCCAGATATTGCGTTTCAACGGCAAAAACGGTCAGGTGACTGATCAGTACCAGTGTATAGAATAATATTGCCGTTACTGCCGTATAAATCATCAGGAACCTCCCCATTCCCCGGTCCAGCTTCCTGCGCACAATCAGCAAAACATAAACTGCCAGTAAAAATAACACCAATACAAGCGGGCTGAAATCAAACAGCCATGTCGAGCTCCGGTGCAGCGGCCATGTTACGAACGCTTCGCCAAAAGCCCGAAGCATCTGTTCCTTGACCTCCGGGATATTCATTCCTCCGGTTGCCATCTGTACAGCTGCTCCGGTGAGCTTTGCCACCCGGCGGTGCAGATAACAGAACGCAAACCATCCTCCGCCACTTAAGAGAGGCAGTATCATCACCGAGAGCGTTCCCCGTACAGCAGTTCTTTTCTGCCACAGGGTTTCTCCCATTTTCCCGTTTAAAATCTGAACTCCGATGGAAAACAGCACGGCAAATGCATACCAGACAAAGCCGGTATTTTTACAAAGCACAAGTACCATCAGATACAATGCCTGCCGTCCGTAATAAAGCCACGGTGAAATTTCTTTCCTGTCAATGACTGCCACCAGAAATGCGCCATACACTACCGCCATGGAAAAATCCGCACAGCTTCCATCGCACCAGAATACCTCGGTCATCGTCGGGAAAATCCAGAGTAATGCAGCTCCCAGCGTCATACTAAGCAGCGTTTTCTTCCGGACGTAATGTAACAACGGAAGCAGGAAGGACAGGTTAAATACATAATATCCTGCAAATAAAAGTCCCTCCCGGAACTGTCCCGGTGAGAAATGCAGAAACCACCACTTCATCATCTGGGTGCCCGGCGGATAATCCCCGAACTCCGGCGCTGCATTGGCATATTTGTCTGCAAAGCCGTTCCGGTAAAAGATCGACTTCACGTCGGTTGCCCAGAAGTTATAGTCATCCCACCAGCTTACGACCTTACCGGACACTCCGACTGCCACTGCAACCAACAGAATAAGCCCTGCTATGGCCGACGGTTCCTTCAGAATTTTAATACATCGTTTTAACAGGTCCTTGCGCTGTTCTCCTTTTCTCGTAAAAAAATAAAGAATGATCCCAACAAGCAATAGCGATGCGATTCCATCGATCCAGATTAAGTTCCTGCCAAAACTCAGCACATACAATAAAAGTACCAGACTGCTTATCCCTACCGGCAGCATTTCCACAAAGCTCCTGCGGAATACACAGGTCAGTGCCAATATGAAAATAAATAACGTTATGATATGAATGACAAACATAGACTCAGTATAACAAAAAGATGTGTGGAGTGCCACACATCTTTTTGCTTTTATCTTCGCTTTTCGCTTCGTAACCGTTTCATGCCTTCACAGTTATGATACATCATTCCTTTACAATTAACTCCTTACAGTTCGGGTTCAATCAGACCGTAGGTATTGCCTTTTCTCTTGTAAACCACATTCACCTGATCGGTTTCTGCATTGCAGAATACGAAGAAGCTATGACCTAACAGTTCCATCTGGATGCAGGCATCCTCCGGATACATCGGCTTAATATCAAACTTCTTGGAACGGATGATCTTAATCTCTTCTTCATCCTCGAATTCCTTCTCAATGAATTCCTTCTTGAAAACACTGGCTGCCTGCTTTTGATCTGCTAATTTATTTTTATATTTCTTTAACTGTCTTTCAATGATTTCTTCTACCAGATCGATGGAAACATACATATCGTTGCTTACCTGCTCCGAACGGATGATACTGCCCTTTACCGGTATGGTAACTTCTATCTTCTGTCTGTCCTTCTCAACACTTAAGGTTACATGAACTTCTGTATCCGGATTAAAATACTTTCCAAGCTTACCGATCTTATCCTCGACTGCCGCCTTTAACCCCGGTGTAACCTCGATGTTTTTGCCAATAATTATAAATTTCATACTCATCACCCTTTCATAACCTGTCCGACAGGATTATTGTATAAACATTATAACACACTTACTTGCATTTTTGCAACAATTCAATTCTATTGTTTTCTGATTCGAAGAGTTTTCGGACAATTCTTTTTTCCGAATTGGGATTCTTTTTGCTGCATTTTCCCTTCCTGTTGTCGTATTTCACAAAACATCCGTTCCCGTTCTCCCTGATTTTTCCGCAGTGCGTTCGTTTTTTCGTTGGTGGATATCGTGGATAACTTCGTGTATAAATCAGTTTTTGGCTGTTTTATCGGATTATTTCTGTGGATAACCTTTAATGTCATAAATGGAAAAACATCTTTCCTCAAAAACGACTCCATTTTCTTTTAGTCAACATGTACAAGCACTTATTTGTCAATGGTAAAAAACGGCAAAAAAGAATTCAGACTTTTCTACTAAGAAGCGTGAAAAAAGCAAGCTAAAAAACAGCCTGTCTGAAGTTTCCTTCAAACAGGCTGTGATTCATCTTATGATTTAAAATCCAGATAACTATCCATATAATGATTCGGAATCAGAAAATCCGGCGGATACCAAGCGGCGTACGATAATTTACATCGGAAATCTTAATACCAGTCTTGGCAGTGGATGCATGGACAATCTGTCCGTTACCAATATAGATTGCCACATGTCCGGAGTAACAGATGATGTCACCCGGCTGTGCATTGGCAAGTCCGTCTACGGCGGTTCCCACACTTCGGTCACCAGATGAAGAATGTGGCAGGCTTACACCAAAGTTCGCATATACACTCATAACGAATCCGGAGCAGTCCGCACCATTCGTCAGACTCGTTCCACCGTATACATACGGGTTGCCGACGAACTGGCAGGCATAGCTTGCAACCGACTGTCCAAGCTCACTTCCTCCTGTCGCATAAACAACCGTGGATTCACTTGTCGTAGATGAGCTTGCACTCTGTGTTGCCTTGCGGTTCTTCTCTTCTGCCTTCCGTGCAGCCTCTAAAGCGGCCTTACGTTCTGCTTCTTCCTTGGCAAGACGGGCTTCCTCTTCTTCCTTGGATTCGGCTTTTACAAATTCAGTGGATAAGGTAACATAGTCAAGGGATACATAGCCATCACCTTCCTCGATATTAACCTTAACCCAGTTGTCTAATTCTTCCGTAACAAGGAGCTGATCCTGAATCGGAACAAGGCCAAGTACGGTTGCATCTAATGAAGGCTCTTCACGAACCTTCAGAGTCGTTGTCGTTACGGTTGCAATCCGGTTGCCTACTTCTTTTGCAAGGGCAACGGCGTCATCACCGGTGACACAGTATTCTGCTTTGACATAACCGGTTACAGAACCGGACGTAATCTTATACCAGCCGTTGTCTTCTTCAATAAATTCTCCAACGGACTTATCATAAAGCTTACCAAGGATCTCTCCTTCTTCGCTCGGAATGCTCCGCACATTCACATAGTCATTCACCTGTGCGATTACGAGAGATTTAAAGCCCTCTTCCTCCTTTTTATTTGCAATTTCCCGTTCCTTTTCATTGACGGTCTTCGTTGTGGTTGCTTCTGCGGTTTCCTTCACTTCCTTATGGGAAGTCTTGGGAATGCTGTTGTTGCTGACGGTGCTGTCCTTCTCGTCCTGTATATTCTTAACGCTCGTTCCTTCGGATGCCAGATAAAAATCCACTCCGGCAGAAGGAAGTCCGGTAGATTCTTTTGCCTGTGTATCTATCGTCATGCCATTTAACAGAAGCATGGATGCAAAGCCAAATGCCATAAAGCGTACCGGCATTTTTCTCTTTCTCTGCTGCATGATATCCTCCATTATTTTCATAAACTCTGTTACAATTGTTACAAAATTATTACGTTCGTTAACAAATATAACACTTTTCCTCTTCCATGTCAAATACCGGAAAAATATTCCAGCACTTACTTCTGATTGAGATAGGCTTCTACAGAGGTAATGGCATTGGCTCCATCTGCGACAGCGGTCACAATCTGGCGAAGCTTTTTCGTCCGGATATCACCTGCGGCAAAGATTCCCTGCTTCTTCGTCACACCGTCTTCCCCAGCCATGAGATATCCTCTTTCGTCGCAGACATCCATTCCAAGAAGCAGCTGGCTCACCGGCACAATGCCAACGGCAATGAATACGCCATCCACCGGAAGCTCCTGTGTTTCTTCCGTTTTCACATTCTTTAACGCAAGTGCTTCTACCTGATCCTCACCCTTGATTTCCGTTGCAGTCATATCCCACAGAATTTCCACATTGGAAAGCGCCCACAGTGCTTCCTGTAAGGACTTTGCGGCACGAAGCTCGTCCCTTCTGTGGATCAGATAAACCTTTGCACAGTTTCTTGCAAGAAAAATGGCATCTTCAACTGCTACATCACCTCCGCCGACAACGGCCACCGTACGGTTTCTGAAAAAGGCTCCGTCACAGGTCGCACAATAGGATACGCCCATTCCAGCAAGCTCTTCTTCGCCCGGAATATTCAGCTTCGCATGCTCTGCGCCCATTGCTGCCACGACCGTTTTCGTTTTGAGTTCGCCTTTAGAAGTGGTGACAAGATATCCGTCCCCTCTTTCTTCCACACGGAGCACCTCTGCCTCCTGAAATTCACAGGAAAGTCCGTCCGCATGTTCCCGGAAGCGCATCCCCAGATCAAATCCGTTGATTCCCGGAAAGCCCGGATAATTGTCCACTTCATAGGTTGTTAAGACCTGACCGCCGCTCATGGCGCTCTGTTCTACCGTAATGGCACTAAGGCCTGCTCTTTTTGCATAAATCGAAGCAGAGAGTCCTGCAGGACCGGCTCCGATGATAACTACATCATACATGTTCTTCCCTTCCTTACTCAAAAATGATCCACTGGATCATTTTCTCATATGCATGGCAACTAAATCCAGCCGCCATCCATCGTGATCACCTGACCGGTCAGATATACCGGTGAATGAAGTACCTGTGAAATCATTTCTGCCGCTTCCGCACAGGTTCCCATCCGGTCGGCCGGGATTTCTTCTTTCAATGCCTCACGCTCTTCTTCCGAAAAACAACGGTTCATCTCTGTATCAATTACACCAAAAGCCACTGCATTAACCTGGATATTGCTCGGTGCCAGTTCCTTGGCAAGCGCCCTTGTGAAACTGTTGACTCCACCCTTCGAAGCGCTGTATGCGACCTCCATGGATGCGCCGACATTTCCCCACACCGAAGAAACAAAAAGAAGTTTTCCTTCCCTGCGGTGTACCATCTGCGGGATCATCTCATGGCTTAAATAAAAGCAGGAATTGAGGTTCGTATTGATCACACGGCTCCACTCTTCCGGCGTCATATCGCTCAAAAGCCCGATATGGGAAATTCCGGCATTGTGAATCAGTACGTCAATCTGTCCTGCCTGCTGCAGCATGGAAGTGACCTGCTGCGGATCCGAAACATCACAGGCATAAGCCTCACAGGAAATACCCGCTTCTTTCTTCAGCTCTTCTGCCATCTGTCGAAGCTTTTCTATGGAATTTTTGCACACCAGACATAGATCGTAACCTTCAAAAGCAAGACACCTTGCCACTGCTTCTCCGATTCCTCTGGATGCCCCTGTAATCAACGCCCGTTTCCTCATGCCGTCCTCCCAGACTTCCATTTGAAAATTTGCTCCGCAAAAGGAGCCTGTGCTCTACTCAAATCCTTACCGTTTCAGCTGAGGGAATACATCAATTTCTTCTATATAATTAACCCAGCCTAAGTGATATGCCGTGATCGGTGAAAGTTCATTCTGAATCTCACTGCTGTTCAGGCGTCCGTCCTCATCTTTTACGGTGTACATGATCTCATTCGGATAAGCCTTTTTCACATATTCACAGACCTCTTCGGTATACTCTGCATCCTCGTACAGGTCATGCGCCCCGAACAAATGCAGGATTTCATGTGCATAAACTGCCGGAACTTCCCCCGCAAACATCACAAGGCTTTCCTGTGGATCATCCACACCATCATAACAGATCGCATAGGTGCTTCCCTTATGATTGACAAAAACAATCATTGCAATTCCTTTTGCCTTATATTCCTTAGTGAGTGCTTCATAATCAATCTGGTCTTCAAGCCATCCGGCAATCTCCTCATCCAGTGCTTCTTCGTAATCTTCCCCATCCTTCAGGGAAAAGTTGATCCGTGCACCTCCTGTCAGATCCCCGTATTCTTCAAAATCAACCACGAGATCTACTTTCTTATGGTAGCTTTTCGCTTCTGCTTCAATGTATTCTTTGGCAATTTCAAGATTCTTTAATGCTTTCTTCTTATCCCGGTCTGTCCATTTTGCATCCGGGGTATCCACAAAGAGACTGTAAATTAAATTCTTTCCTTCCAGACTATTTGCGCTTCCAAGCTTATAGCTGCTTCTCGGATTTCCAAGCTCTCCCGGCTCCGGTGTCTCCGAGGACTCCTCCCTTACGGCTACAGCCTGCGGCTGCTTTTCACTTCCTGTACTGCTTTTTCCATTGACCGGCAGCGGCGCTCCACAGACTGTTCCCACAGTCAGAACCGCACCTAATCCCAACGCAGCAATTCTGATTCCTGACATAGATTTCCTCACAATTCAGCCGAACTTTTCTGCCAGCTCGGCAACGACTTCCCTGAGCATTTTTCCTTCACAATTCAGGGTTATGTCGGCATACTTCTCATACAACGGTGTACGTTCCTCATAAAGCTCCTTTAACGTCTGTCCCTCTTTCAATGCCACACCGCGCTCCTGCAGATCCCCGAGACGCTCTGCCACCGCCTCATAGGAAAGCTGCAGATAAACCACTCTGCCAATCTCCTTAAGGTGCTCCATCGCTTTCGCACTATAGATCACGCTTCCCCCTGTTGCAATCACCGTCCTGTCACAGCAAAGAGACGCATTAATTTCACCTTCCACCTCTAGGAATCCATCTGCGCCCTTTTCCTCAATAATTTCATGAAGCATCTTCCCGGTTCTGTCCTGAATCACCAGGTCACTATCCATAAAGTGATAGCCAAGCTTTTTGGCAATCACAACACCTACTGTACTTTTACCCGCACCGGGCATTCCGATCAAAACAAGATTATTCAATGTATGTATGTCCGTCCCTTCTCGTTCCTTTTCCACTTTTAAACGCTATGCCTACAGTATAAATCATATAGCTTCCCGGCACAACCGTTACTTTGATGAAAAACTGTTATGTTATGAGTCATTTCCATAATTGTCCATCCACTTCCCGAAGATGATGTAATAGAAGGAATTCGGCAAATATCCTATAATAGAGGCAATTCCTATCCAAGTATTGGTGTAAATACCTGTGCAATGGCTTGTTGTGCAAATGATGTTTTTGCCAGTATATGCAACACGAAATACAACACAAAAAATAAAAAGTCTAGTAAACACTAGACTTTTACGAGCAGATGACGGGAGTCGAACCCGCCTCCTCAGCTTGGGAAGCTGATGTTCTACCGATGAACTACATCTGCAATATGGCTTATCATACCACGACTTTTCAAAAATGTAAACAGTGGGTATGGCTTATTTACGATATCCGCATAACAGTTCAGCCTATTTTTCTTTCTGGCTTTCCAGAAAATCCTTCAGCTCGAGCAGGGAATCCAGCTTCTGTTCCGTCAGTTCCAGAATTTCAGGATTTGGCTGTAGCAGATCCGGAATCATAATTGCTTTCATTCCAGCCGCATGAGCAGAACGGATTCCATTGTAGGAATCTTCCACAGCATAGCATTCCTTGGGATCCACTTTTAAAAGCTCACAGGCCTTCAGATAAATGTCCGGATCCGGTTTGCTTTTCGTCACCATATCTCCGCAGACAATCGCATCAAAGTCATCCAGAATACCAACTGTCTTCATCTGACGGCGTACCGCCTCCTCTTTTGTCGAAGAGGCAAGTCCGATCCGGTAGTTCTCCTTTTTCAGATAAGCAAATAACTCATGCACTCCGGGCTTCTCCGGGATTCCCTGATCCGCCTCATGCTTATAAAAAATATCATTGGCTGCCTGCACATAGCTCTCACAGGGATGTTCCTTTCCATAGGCTTTCTGGAACAGCGCTTCCGTCTGTGTCACCGTAATTCCGATACACTGCTTTGCAACCTCTTCCACATTGGGCAGATTAAGCTCCTCTGCCAGCTTTTTCCAGCATCTCATAAACAACGCCTCAGTATCGATGAGCACGCCATCCATATCAAACACAATATTCTTAATCATTTTCTCCAAACCTCTCGCATTACCTGACAGCTTCTGCTTTCTGCTGCTTCTTTTCTTTTTCTTTCTTCTTGACTTCCTTCCAGAGTGCCAGACTTTCTTCCGGCGTCTCCGGACGCTTCGCATCCCCGAATACATGAGGATGACGTCGGATCAACTTTTCAGACAGTCCCTGGACTACATCTGCAAAGGTAAAGGCTTCTCTCTCTTTGGCAATTTCTGCATGCAAAAGTACCTGTAGCAGAACATCTCCCAGTTCTTCACAGAGATTCTCGTCATCCTGATTGTCAATCGCCTGCATCACTTCCTCTGTTTCGTCCATGAAGCACTTTTTCAAAGACTCATGCGTCTGCTCCCTGTCCCAAGAACATCCCTCCGGACTGCGCAACACTTCAATGATTTCCAAAAGCTCCTGCATATCATGCGGTGCTTCTTCGATATAGGTTTTGCCGTTAATTTCTCTCATAATTATTCTCCGTTTTTAATATCATTGTCTGTTCCTTTGCACTGCCGAACCACATTCTTACAGTCTCAGAAGCAAGTGCTTTGACCTATGCTGAATAATTACCTTTTTGTAACTATTCAGAGCCATGCAAAATTGCTTTCTGCGAATGCTTGCATTCAGACAGAAAAGCAATTTTATATGGCGAAGTAACTACATGAGCAAAACATAAGCTGTGAAACAGCGGTTTTGCGAATGGAGTTCTGAATAGTTACACCTTTTTTAAGAAATGCTCACGATTGGGATAATTTTCACAAAAGGTCTCGACAGCAGCCTTTTGAAGTGGTTCAAATTCCTTCTCCATCCAAAGGATGTGTGGCGCATCAAATACCATCCGGATCAATTGCTCTGCGATCTTTCCTCCGATAGCTGCCCTATTCCGAAAAGGACAGCGGTAAAACCATGTCCCCCGGTACTGACATCAATATAGGTTCTACAGGTATTTTTAAGCTCCAGACGAATGATCTCTTGTTCCGTTTTCTGTTCAAACTGAAATAATTTTAAACCATGGATGAAAAAAGCGCAATCGTAAAAATCGGCGGGCAGGAGTACGAGATGCTCCTCACCACCAAAGCGACAAAAGAAATTGCAGGACGCCATCATGGAGGCTATGTATTGCGGCACCAAGCGCAATGTAGAAAGTGAGCCGGACTCAAAAAACGCACAGATGCGGCAAGTCCGTACTGCTTTTCGATCTGTTTTTCGAGTTTCTTCTTCCATTCTTCATTCCCCCTTTCGGCAAGAAGTTTTAACCACCTCCTTCAATATATTTGCAACAATTTTATGACTATCCATTTCCATTAAAAATAGCCACACTATTCTCATAATGTGACTATTTTAAAGTTACCTGTTTATTCTCCTCATTCGATTTATGATAGCCTGCCAGTACATCCTATCTTTCAGCACCCTGATAACAGTTACCGTTGCATCTTCAACTACGAAAAAGATCAAATATGTACTGTATGGCTTATAATAAAATTTTCCGCATATTCCCTGTACATAAAGGTCTGCAATATATAAG
>CAVJLN010000001.1:38494-101585 GCA_963650485.1 Bacteroidaceae bacterium | reverse complement strand
CCGTGTCTCAGTCCCAATGTGGCCGGTCACCCTCTCAGGTCGGCTACTGATCGTTGCCTTGGTAAGCCGTTACCTTACCAACTAGCTAATCAGACGCGGGCCCATCTTACACCACCGGAGTTTTTCACACTAGACCATGCGGTCCTGTGCGCTTATGCGGTATTAGCAGCCGTTTCCAGCTGTTGTCCCCCTGTGTAAGGCAGGTTGCCCACGCGTTACTCACCCGTCCGCCACTCAGTCATAACTTCATTCTCTCCGAAGAAATCATTCCGTTATGCTTCGTTCGACTTGCATGTGTTAGGCACGCCGCCAGCGTTCATCCTGAGCCAGGATCAAACTCTCTAAAAAAGTTTTTCCTTCAGGATTGAACTTGGCGTTCAATCTTTCCGTGCACCTTTCGGTGCTTTACTGTTTTAAGGTTGCTTCTTATATAAGAAGCGCGTTCATTCAAATGAACAATTCTCTTTGAATCTTTCAAGGTTATTTCACTGTTCAGTTATCAATGTGCTCATGTGTTCCTGCGTTATTCCAGCAACTTTTACATCTTATCAGATATATTGTTGTTTGTCAAGAACTTTTTTAATTTTTTTGAGGTCATCCTGACCTCAAGTGCTTGATTATTCTATCACACTCATTCTGCTCTGTCAACATCTTTTTATACATATTTTCAAAGCTTCCTGTTGTGCCATCAAGCAAACGGAGAAGGAGGGATTTGAACCCTCGCGCCGCTATTAACGACCTGCACCCTTTCCAGGGGTGTCCCTTCAGCCTCTTGGGTACTTCTCCAAACTAAGCCGAAATAAATAACTTTATTCAATTACGAACACTTATGTGTCCGAGGAGAGGGTATCTCCAGCGGAGAGGGTGGGATTCGAACCCACGCGCCCTTGCGGACAAACGGTTTTCAAGACCGCCTCGTTATGACCACTTCGATACCTCTCCAAGCGAGCGTCTTTGTCAGGCGCAAGATATATACTACCAAAGATGGTTTTTAATGTCAACAATTATTTTTAGTTTTTTGAACTTTTTTGAAAAATTCTTCCTTTTTCCCGTAAATACAGCATTTCTTGACACAAGTTTTTCCTGTTTTTCTTCTCATCTCCTTGTTTTATTTCAATGATTTTCATTCAGGCTGTCGATTCACAAATTCAACAAGGGCTGCCTTTCCCTGTGGGGTAACCGGCTTAATCCATTTTCCCTGTATCATATATCTGCCAAGAATAACAAGCCTAATCAGTTCATCCGTATAAACAAGGGAAAATACCAGTAAAAATGGCAGATTCCATACCATTCCCGCGAGCCAGGTTGCCGGGACGCTGATCACATACAGACAGATAATTTCAACCACCGTTCCAAACACCGCTTCTCCACCTGCACGGAAGGATTCATTCATAATATAGTTACAGGTACGCACCGTTCCGAAAAACAGATAAATGAGCATCATATACTTTCCATATTGAAGTGCGGTATCGCCTAAGCCAAAAAGGGTAAACAGTGGCCGATTTACAATCGTTCCGATCAGGACAATAAGGAATGTCGCCATCGGACAGACAAGGGCTGAGTATTTTGCATACGCATGTGCTTTATGCAGATCTCCTCCACCAACCTTCTTTCCAACAACGACTCCGGTAGCGCTTGCCAGTCCCCCGAAAAATGCATAGACAAATCCTTCACAGACACGGAAGGCGGCCATAGCTGCAATCGCCGACTCATTCTGGTGTCCGATTACAATATTAATCAGCATCTGTCCCACACCATAAAGCAGTTCATTGCATATAATAGGAAAGCATTTCGAAAGGTAGCCCTTTACAAAACCGCCATTCATCCTGAAGATCCATTCCCTGCGTAATTTCACACAATCGTTCGTCCGGTACAGATAAAAAAGTAAAATCCCAAGATTTACCATGCTGGAAATAAGCGTTCCAACTGCAGCTCCCGCTGCTCCCATCTGCGGCATGCCAAAGTGTCCATAAATGAGAATCCAGTTAAGGATAAAATTGACAATAATGGCTGCAATCGACCCGATGAGGGGCTGACGGATCCGTTCTGTAGACCGCATCAGTGTGCTGACAATCACAATCACTACCTGCAAAAGATAGGAAAATCCTACAATTCTCAGATAAGGTGTTCCCAGAGCAATTATATTCTGCTTATCCGTATAGATTCCGAGCATAAATTCCGGAAAGAAAATACAGATGGTTGAAAACATCACCGCTACGATGCTCATAAAAAGAAGGGAAATTCCAAGTGTCCGGTTTATTCCTTCTTCATCCCTTGCACCCCAGTACTGGGAGAAAAACAACACTGATCCACTGGCAAATCCCCAATAGCAGTTAAAATAAAGAGAACCGATCTGTGAACAGATTCCAACTGCTGCCACTGCAAGCTCTCCCTGACTTCCGATCATAATGGTATCTACCATGCTTGCAGTAGTTCCCAATAGATTTTGAATGGCAATCGGAAATGCGATTGCCATTACAACCTGAAAGAATTCCTTCCAGGTGACCTTCTCCTGTTTTGCTTTAACGATTGCTTTCATAACAAAATCTTTATTCTTCTTTCTATTATTCTATCACTTCATATACGCTCAACATTCATACTTCCAGTTCCATCAAACGGCAGTATCTCACGAATCCGGCTGCCGGCTCTGTAAATAGTGCTCTGCAATCTGCACATCCTCCGGGGTTGTGATCTTGATATTCTCATAACTGCCTTCTACAAGCTTTACCCTGTGATGTGCAAGCTGCTCTACCACCATCGCATCATCCGTAATCTGTACCCCTGCCGCTAAAAGCTCCTGTTCCTTCTGTAACAATTCCTCATAGGCGTTGTGTACCAATGGATAGGAAAAAACCTGTGGAGTCTGCACATTCCACACAAGACTCCGATTCGGTGTCACGGAAACATATCCCTGTTCATCCGCAAGCTTCACTGTATCCTTAGAAGGGACACCAACGACGCACGCCTCTTCCTTCTGCACCTCCCTGTAAACCCTCTGCAAAATCTCCTGCGTGAGCATCGGCCGTGCACTGTCATGAATAAATACGAAATCACAATCCGGAGATATGGCCCGTAATCCGCAGGCAACGGAATGATACCGTTCTTTGCCTCCCATTACAATCTTTGCTATTTTATGAAAGCCATATTGGTTTACATAACTTTCTTTTACCTGCTCGATTTCGTCCTGGGAAACAACCAGAACAATTTCATCAATAAAGCTTTCTTCAAAAGCCTTCAGGGAATAATATAAAACCGGTCTGCCCGCAATCTCCATGTACTGTTTCTTCACTCCGGCATTCATACGCTTCCCGCTTCCTGCTGCCAGAACCACTGCCGCCGTCCGGTATACTCTGTCCATCTTCATTCAGATACGCTCTCCCAGCTTTAACGAAGGTACGGCATTCAGATCGTAACCATGGCGTACCCCCTTGCAATATTCATAATATCCTGCTGCTCCGATCATTGCTGCATTATCGGTACAAAAAACAGGTGACGGATGATAGAACATAATATTCCGCTGCACACATGCTTTTTCAAAGGCTGCACGAAGTGCCGAATTCGAGGCAACTCCGCCTGCAATTGCAAATTTGCTATAGCCATACTTCTGCACGGCATCCATGGAATGCTCCACCAGCACATCGACAACCGCTTTCTGGAAGGAAGCTGCCACATCCGGTACACAGATGGCCTCTCCCTTCATCTCACAGGAATTAAGATAGTTCAACACAGCGGATTTCAGACCACTAAAGCTGAAATCATAGACGGAATCTCCGACCTTGGCTCTCGGGAAATGAATAGCGTCGGGATTTCCTTCTTTGGCCACCTTGTCAATCTTCGGGCCTCCCGGATAGCCTAAGCCAATAGCACGCGCCACCTTATCAAACGCTTCTCCTGCCGCATCGTCTCTCGTTCTTCCGATGATCTCATACTCCCCGTAATCCTTAACCACAACAAGATGTGAATGGCCTCCGGATACCACCAGACAGATAAAAGGGGGCTCCAGATCCTTATTTTCAATATAATTGGCACTGATATGTCCTTCGATATGATGTACTCCAACAAGTGGTATTCCTGTCGCAAAGCTGATTGCCTTCGCTGCAGATACCCCGACCAAAAGAGCTCCCACAAGTCCCGGTCCATAAGTTACAGCAATCGCCGTCATCTCATTAAGCTTCTTTCCGCTGTCTGAAAGTGCCTGTTCAATTACCGGGTTTATCTTTTCAATGTGCTTCCGGGATGCAATTTCCGGAACCACACCGCCATATTCGGTATGCAGTGCAATCTGTGTATAAATCACATTCGAAAGTACCTCCCGCCCGTTCTTCACAACGGCTGCTGCCGTTTCATCACAGGAGCTTTCAATTGCCAGTATGTAAACATCCTTTTCCATGTTCTGTCCTCACTTATCAGGTTACTGTGTGAACAGTAATCTTATTGTTCTTTTACTGCCTTCCAGCCGTAAATTTTCCAATGATTCCTGTCATCCTTACGAAGCAGGAATATTTCCTTCGCAAGTCCGGCTTCCTTACCGGATCGTATGGTATAGGTACAACTGAGTCTCGCCCAGCTTCTTCCGTCGGCATCAAAATAATCCACATCCGTTGCCGATGCAACGCTGTAGCTGGTTACCCGGAAATTCTTATCCTTCATTGTCTGAATGTCCCAGCGAAGATTATTCTGGTACTGATCCGGCGTATTATTGGCAATCAACTCCTCGTCGTACAGCTTTTCAATCTGCAGTGCAAGCTGCGTCAGCTCCTCATCGGTGTATTCCTCGCTGTAAAAGCACACCGTAATATCACTGTACAGCTTCAGGACTTCTCTCGGAGTCGGAGGATAATCATCATCAATATTCTTTAATAAGAGCTGCTGTGCTGCCGATACGGTGGTTTCGGTATCTTCTGCTGCTTCCTTGGGTTTGCGGTTTGATAAATAAAAGTAATATCCCGCTACCAGTGCGATCAACACCAGTCCGATCAGGGTTCCTTTTAAGGCTTCGCGTCCCTTTTTCGACATATGATTCCTCCTTCCCTTTCTTAATTCTCTGTATGTTCGAGTTTCTGTTCTTATTCTCAGCTTGTAACTATTCAGAGTCATGCAGATTATGATAACAAGAATGCATACATCAGGCTTCATCCTCAAAGTTCAGTTCAATGGTCTTGCCGTCCCTGCAGACTTCAATCCTTGGGAAAATTTTCCGGGCAGCATCCAGATACTCCTCCGGTCGATTCAGTGACGGGCTGTAATGTGTCAGCCACATCCGGTCAACATCTGCCTGTCTTCCAATCTCAGCTGCCTCATAAAAGGTCATATGTTTTTTTTCTTTGGCCTTCTGCTGCTTATCCGGTTCTCCATACATTCCTTCGCAGATAAAAAGATCGGAATTCTTCGCATGCTCGACAATTCCCTTCGTCGGCCGGGTATCCGTACAATACGTTACCTTCAAACCCTTCCGTGCCTGCCCGAGAACCATTTCCGGCACATACGTCATTCCATCAATTTCAATGGTTTCGCCCTTCTGTAAGCGGTTCCAGCAGCGGCGTTCAATCCCCAAACTGACTGCCTTGTCAACATCAAATTTACCAATTCGGTCAATGACAATACTGTAGCCATAACAGGGAACATTATGATTTAGTTTAAAGGCTTCAATCCGGAATCCGTCCATGCGGATGATCTGTTCCGGCTCGGTAAGCTCCAGACAATCAATCGCAAACGGCAGCTCCGGTGCAATGATTCGCAGTGACATCACGACCTTGCACAAGCCCTTCGGTCCCACCAAAAGAAGCGGCTCTGTCCGTTCTGCATTTCCCATCGTGAGAAGCATTCCCGGAAGTCCGCTGATATGGTCTGCATGAAAATGGGTAAAGCAGATGACATCGATCGGTTTGGGGCTCCACCCCTTTTCCTTCATTGCGATCTGGGTTCCTTCCCCACAGTCCATCAAGATACTCGTCCCATTATATCTTGCCATCATGGATGTAAGCCATCGATATGGGAGCGGCATCATTCCGCCTGTTCCCAATAAGCATATATCCAGCATAATTTAACCTGTTCCTCCCTGATTACCGCTTATTGCTTTCAGAGGAACTCCTGCACCTCCTCCTTCGTAACCTCTACGGTAAATCCTTCTATTAGTTTATCATAACATTCCTCACATAAGTCAAAGGAATGACGGATTCCATCCTTATTGCTGAAGTAACCAAACTTCTGGTTTCCTTCAAAAACACCTTCCAATAAAATTCCATTTTTGATTTTTAAAGCTTTGCCACACCGGTTACATACCACCTGTTTCAGAGTGGTTTTCCCTTCGTCCATATAAATACGCATCGTTTTTCCTCCTTACAATACCATTATACAGAAACTTTTTCTATGAACCAGTGGTAAGTCTTTCATGTTTTGTCTATCTTTTCCACATGATTAGTGCGTCCTCTTTCGGCTTCTCATAAAAGCCCGGGCGGATGCCCTCTCCCTGAAATCCCAATTCTTCATATAAGCGGATGGCCGGTGTATTGCTGACCCGCACCTCTAAGGTACAATCCCCAATTCCATGCTGTGGTGCCTCTTTCAGTGCATGTGCCAGAAGCTTTCTGGCAATGCCTCTTCTGCGGAATGGTGCATCTACCGCCACATTGGTGATTTCGCCTTCGCCTGCCATATTCCGCAGGCCACAGCAGCCAAGGATTACCCCCTCTTGTTCTGCTACATAATAATAAGCGTAATCCGCTTTCACCATATCAAGGAAATCTGCTTCCTTCCACGGCATAGAAAACGTCCGGCTCTCAATGGCACTCACTGCTGCCACATCCTTTTCTTCCAAAGGGCGTATCGTAATCATTGCTTCTCCTTCTTGGCTGCCTTTTCACGCTCTGCCTGGGAAAGACGCAGATATTCCGGTGCATGGTCTGCCGCTGAAACAGCTTCCCCTTTGCGAAGCTTTTCCATGGCAAGGAACGCAAAGGAAGCTGCCCGCTGCCGATTCATATGCGCCGGTGCAAAGCTGTACGGCACCTTCATCAGATCCTTTAACTGCTCCACAAATACCGGAACTCCATCACCTAAAAATATGATTTCTTTCTGCTGTTCATTACATTTCTCTGCAATTTCCTGAATGGAAACCGCACACTGGGAAAGAACGGGAACGAGCGTATAGGAAAAACGCTGCTCCTGCTCCTCACTTTGTCTTTCTTCAATATAAGAATACAGTCCTGTGTAAACCTGATTCCGTCTGGCATCCATGATCGGACAAACAAGCTTGTCTGTGCCATACAAATTGCAGGCAAGACCATCCAGCGTCGGGATCTCTATAATCGGGATTTCAAGTGCCAGTCCCAGTCCTTTCGCGGTCGCAGAACCGATCCGCAGTCCCGTAAAAGAACCCGGCCCTTTCGCAATGGCAATGGCATCTACGGTCTGCAAGTCAAGATCGACCATCTTCTTCAATTCATCCAGCATGGGCAGTAAGGTCTGCGAATGTGTTTTCTTATACTGGACATTATATTCTGCAATTACTTCCTCGTCCTCTACAATGGCAACGGAAGCAACCAGCCCCGAACTGTCAATTGCAATAATTTTCATTTCAGGTTCCTCTCAAAATTGGTTTTCTTTTTGCGTTACCGTGATTTCACGATAATCAAATCCCTTTTCCAGATTCTTTTCAATCCGGATTTCCACATATTGCTCCGGCAGAAGCTCTTCGATCAGGTTCGCCCATTCAATCAGGCACACCCCGTCTCCGTAAAAATAATCCTCATACCCGATTTCATCCATCTCGGAAATATCCCCGATCCGGTATACATCAAAATGATACAGGGGAATCCGTCCCTCTTCATAGATCTGCACGATCGTAAAGGTCGGACTGTTCACTGCATCCAATATTCCAAGTCCTTCTGCCATACCCTGTGTAAATACCGTCTTGCCAACGCCAAGATCACCAACCAGTGTCAGTACACTGCCCGGTGCTACGCTCTCGCCAATCTGCTTTCCTAAAGCAAAGGTATCCTCAGGAGATTCAGAAATCATTTTATGTTTTTCGATCATCTGCTGTAAAATATTCTGTCCGCTGTTCATAATTCTCCTGTCAGTTTCCACGAATTTTCACCTTTTTCGGCGGCATATGAGTGGAAATCACTTCAATTAAAGCGGCCTTATGTTCTCCCAGATCCTTCTTTGGAAAAATGGAAGCATTCACCGGTGACGTATATATTACGATACTCTTCGGCGTAGATACCGCCTTATATAAATTCTCCCATGCGATCTGCTCGCTGGTGTCCTTCTGGGAAACTGTCATTCCTTCTTCATTGAAGCTGTAATGCAGCGGCTCCTTAAATGCAGGATTCGCAAGATACTGCTGCTTCGACCGGATAAACAGTGTCCAGGGAAGATACACCAGTACCACCACGCCAAAAATCAAATATAAAATACTACCTGCCATAAAATAGGCCACAACAAGCAGTGCACCTGCTATGGTTCCTAAAAGTCCCGCAGTTCCGGTATATGTATGATATAAAAGATAATCATATAAGACCCCGGGGGTGATTTTTACATCAAAAGAAACTTCCATGCTGCTTCTCCTTCGACTCGCTTTCATTAAGTGCTCTACATTACCTGCTGCACTAAATTTATGCTGCGTCTTCGACTCGCTTTCATTAAGTGCTCTACATAATTATACTAAAAATCTCAGAACATGCAAACAGGTTTTGCTATTCATGCCGTAATGCCTCGATCGGGCTTAATTTTGCTGCCTTCTTCGCAGGATATATTCCAAAGAAGATACCCACACCGCAGGAAAAAAGAGTTGCAAGAATCACAACCGCAGGATCCACGTCGGCTGTAACTCCGGCAACCGAGCAGACTCCCATAGCACCAAGAATACCCAGGACAATTCCGATCACACCGCCCATAAGGGTGATAATTCCTGCTTCTGCAAGAAATTGTAACAGAATCGAACCGGTTCTTGCCCCCAGTGCCTTACGAATTCCAATTTCTCTGGTGCGTTCGGTTACAGATACCAGCATAATGTTCATGACGCCGATTCCTCCAACCAGTAACGAAATTGCTGCCACTAAGGACACAAAGACCGTAATGATACCAAGGATTGAGTCAAACTGTGAGGACACATCCGTAAAGCTCTGCATCATAATCTGGTTCTCGCCGCGAACCCCGTGGCGCGCTTCGAGCAGATTCAGGGCATCCTGTGCTACCTGTGTACAATAAGCACTGCTTTCTGCCAATACATAAAACTGTTCAAAATCATCAATATAATAATATAATTTATTTCCAATAAAAGTTAAGGGACATTCGACCTGTATGGTCTGATTGCCGCTTACCATGGCAATAATGGAAGATGCGCTGTCCTTTCGGATTCCAATCACACGCATTTCCTGCGTCACTCCATAGAAGGTTGCTTCAAAGCTAAGTCCGATCACATCCGTGGTTCCAAACAGTGCGACAGCACTGCTTTCCGTGATGACACAAACATTGCTTCCCGCATCACAGTCCTCCTGCGAAAAATACCTGCCCCTCACAATCGGTTCTGAAGAAATATACTGCAGGCCTGTATAGCCACCTGTCATATTAATGTCAAAGTTACCTTTGGGTCCTTCTGCGGTTCCCCATGCAGACAGCTGTGGGGTAACACCCTTTACATGTTCGATATTAGCTTCAATTGCGTCAAAGTCCGACTGATCAAAGGTTACCGTAGTCTCCTTCCTCGTACTGTCCACATAAAAGGCTATCTGTCCGCCTGCCAGCCCTTCCAGTTCATCATTGACCTGTCCGCGGACACCGTTTCCGATTGCAATCACCATAATCACGGAAGCAATACCAATGATAATACCGAGCATCGTGAGTATGGACCTTCCCTTATTGCTCTTGATGTTCATCAGAGCGATCTTAATATATTCCCAAATCTGTGCCATATCATCCGCTCCTGTTTACTGTGGCATTGCTGCAACGGTCATACCTTCATAAAGATCCGTCGTAACGCTTGTGACAACCTGTTCGTCTCCGTTCAATCCCTCTACAATCTGTTCCATAGTATCTGTGGAAATTCCGGTCGTAACCGGCTTCTTTACCAAAATATTGTTCTCCACCACATAAACAAATTCACCATCCATATCCACGTTCACTGCCGTGATCGGCACCAGAACGGCATTTTCGACCTTCTCGGTATTGATGACAACTTTTGCTTCCACACCAAGGATAACATCACTGTCGGGATTTAAAATCTTAATTTCCGTACCGACAACGGCTGCACCACTGTTATTCTGTTCCGCCATCTTGTTGATCTTGGATACTTCTCCTTCGTATTCCCTGCTGCCAATCGTTACAATGGCTTTCTGTCCTTCCTTAATCTTGGAAAGATCGTATTTTGTCACATTGATCCGAACCATCACATCTTCGGTGCTTTCCAGCTTCAGAAGCTGTGTTCCCTTCGCAGTCGCTCCGCCTTCTACGGCATTCATCGCGGTAACGACACCATCAAATTCTGCCACAATGCCATTTTCTACGGAGCTAAGGCTGTCAAGGGAATCCTCCACATCCATCGTCTGGGTTTTGTTGTTGGCCTCCAGTTCTTCCTTTGCACCACCGGTTAACTTTCCGGCTTCTGCGGAGCTCTTCTGCGACTTCATTTCGGAACGGTATTCCTTATACTCGGACAGCATATCATTATAAACGTCCAATTCGTCCTGCCAGCTCTTGATCTGCTCATTGTTCTGCTGCTCATAATTGTTTAACTGCACCAGCTTCTGCAAGTTCTGGTATTCGTCGGAATTTGGCTGATCCTGCCAGTCAATGAGACTGATCTGTAACAAAGCTCCTTCATGGGCCAGATCACTCTTCTTTTTTGAAATCTTGGCTTCCAGATTCTTAATATAAGCTTCGGTGTCCGCAATCTGCTGATCCAGTACTTCCAAATTCGTGCTTGCTTCACTTAAGTCCCCGAGTTTTTCATTATTGGTCTGTACCGAATTCAGATAACTTCCTTCGGTAGACTGCTTCTTTAATTCTGCCCGTTCCTTCGCTGCTGCAAGGTCATCGGCATCATAGGTCAAAAGCACATCGCCTGCCTTTACTGCATCGCCTGCCTGCACCTTCACTTCTCCTACCTTCACATCCACATCGGAAAAATAAACCTTACTCTCTTCCGTCTTCACTGTACCGCTCGTATCAATCGTCTGCTGAAGATCCCCGATCTGTGCCTGTGTCGTAGTTACCACAGCTGCCCCGTTTCCACCAAAGAGCTTTGACAGAATAAAGAGCAAAATGAGTACGCCGATCACCGCAAAGAGGATCCGCTTTCTGCGCTTTTTCTTCCTGCCCGGATCTGCCGGCTGTTTTTCTTTCTTTTTCTTTTCCTTAAAAGCCTTCTTCGCTGCTTTTTTATTTGCAGCTTCTGCACTGCTTTTGTCTGTTTCGGTCTCCTGTTCTTTGGTCTGTAATATTTCTACGGATTCCTGCTTTATGTTATCGCTCATGCCTCTTCTCCTTCTTCATTTTCATTTTCATAATCTGCTACCACCTTGCCATCCATAATCCGGATATTGCGCTTCGCTCTCGCGGCAATATCATTGTCATGTGTAATCAGAATGACCGTTCTCCCTTCCCGATGCAGCCCTTTCAGAATTTCCATGATCTCCTGCGTCGAATTGGAATCCAGGTTTCCGGTCGGTTCATCGGCCAGAATGACCGGTGGCGCCTGTGCAATCGCTCTTGCAATGGCAACACGCTGCTGCTGTCCACCAGACATTTCGGACGGCTTATGCGTCATACGCCCGGACAGCCCTACCTTTTCCAACGCGCGCTCAGACAGCTCCATACGTTCTTTTCTCGGAACGCCGCGATAAATGAGGGGAAGCTCCACATTTTCAAGTGCGGTAAGTCCCGCGATCAGGTTAAAGCCCTGAAAGACAAAGCCAATCTCCCGGTTGCGGATGTCAGAAAGCTCATCATCCGTCATATGGGAGACATCTTTTCCATTCAGCAGATACGTTCCGCTTGTTGGAACATCCAGACATCCCAGCATATTCATCAATGTTGATTTACCGGAGCCGGACTGCCCGATGATGGCTACAAACTCATTTTTATGTATGGTCAGGTTCACATGATCCAGGGCTCTGACCTCATTCTCGCCGGGATTGTAAATCTTGCACATATCCCGGATGGTAATTAATTCTTCCACAAGCATTCCTCCTACGATTTGTTTTATTCATGCGTTTTCTTTTCCATATCTATAACCGCCGCTTCAGCACCTCAGAATTCCTATCTGTTGAATAAGAAAACCCCTTGCACAATCTGTATTGTATTGTTGATACAATACTTGTCAAGAGGTTTTCCAGGAATTTAAGAAAGTTTAAGAATTCTTTCACCGTTTTAAATAAAAATTTTAACTATTCAGAATAGTCACTGTCTTCCTTTCAAAATCGGACTTAATTTCTTATAAACCAGCATCGTTACAATCGTAACGGCTGCGCCCTTAATCAGGTTCAGCGGAGCGACACAGATGATCACAAGGCTCACTACTCCGGTGATGTGTCCGTTAATCGCAGTTCCCATAGCAATGATATCCTCCATTGGCATGTGATACAATACCGCGAAGGTCGGAAGCAGATAAATCGCATTAAATGCAGTTCCGAACACGGTCATAATCAGGGTTCCGGTGATGGAGCCAATGAATGCACTCTTGCGGCTCTTTTTGTACAAATAGATGATGGAAGCAGGAAGAATAAAGCTGCACCCGATCACGAAGTTCGCGAAATCGCCCACAAATGCGGTGCTTGTCCCTTTTACCAGAAGCTTTAACAGGATCTTGCAGAATTCAATCATCACTCCCGCTACCGGTCCAAACGCAAATGCCCCGATCAATGCCGGGATTTCACTGAAGTCCAGCTTATAAAACGGAGGAGCCAGAACCGGTATTGCAAAATCAAACACATGAAGCACCATGGCAATCGCGGAAAACACACCAATCATGGCAATCTTTCTGGTAGAAAGCACCCGTTCCTTATCCTGGTTCTTCTTTTTCAGGTACTTCTCCACCAGATATGCAATCAGCACAAAGCCAATCGCTACCGCCAGCGCTACCAGTACGAACACCAGGTTCTCCATTACATTAGACCATAAACTCTTTTCCATTTACTTTCACTCTCTTTCCGGCATACGCCATTGTTTTAAAAAGAAAGCCTTCTTTGGATTTGTACCATTTTCATATGCATGACCGTTTTTACAGGAAATGGGCATCCCTGCGGAGCTTTTTGCTTTATAGAAATTCCGGCGGAATTTCCTATAAAGTAAAAAAGCCCCGGAAATCAATTCCCGGGGCTTTGTATACATCAGAAGCCACATGCGTTTTCACGCATCTGTTCATGCATTTCTTCTCCCATCCAGACTTTACTGTCGGTTTTGGAATTTCACCAAATCAGCCATATTCCTGAAGAATATAGGTCGCGGACTATACCGCCGGTAAGGAATTTCACCTTCCCCGAAGAACTTTCTATTTTGTTCGAGACATAGAATAGCATATCTTATCTCAAATAGCAAGAGCTATTTATTTTGATCCTGATTGATCTTCATGGTCAGTGCGATCCGCTTCTTGGCCACATCGACCGATAACACCTGTACGTCCACAATATCACCGACGCTCACTGCCTCCAAAGGATGCTTGATGTAGCGGTCTGTGATCTGGGAAATGTGTACCAGTCCGTCCTGATGCACACCAATATCCACGAACACACCAAAGTCAATAACATTACGAACCGTTCCTTTTAAAATCATACCCGGTTTCAGATCCTTCATATCAAGGACATCACTTCTAAGAATCGGAGCCGGCATACTCTCTCTGGGATCTCTCGAAGGCTTTTCCAATTCCTTAAGAATGTCGGTTAAGGTAATTTCCCCAATTCCCAGCTCTACTGCCAGTTTACCCTTGTCCTTGATTTTCTTTTCCAGGCTGCCGATGGTGTTGACTCCATTAGTCGAAGTCTCCTTTTGTACAGGTTTCTTTGCAGAAGAATCGTTTTCATCAAGACTCATGACCGTACCACCCATAGCGGCTGCCAGTGCTTTCCCCATGGCCGTGTTGGTGTTATGAATCACGATCTGCTTCTTACGGTCATTCCGGTTATTCTGCTTCGGAGCAGGTTTCGCTGCCGAGCTCATCTGCCTGGCTGCCTGCTTCTGTGCGGTACGCACATCCTCCATCGTAAGTCCCAGCTTGTCCAGAAGCTTCCCTGCTGCTTCATAGGATTCGGGATGCACACTGGTATCATCTAAGGGATTGTCCCCATCATGGATCCTCAGGAATCCAGCACATTGCTCATACGCCTTTGGTCCTAATTTCGGCACCTTTAAGAGCTGTGCACGGTTTGCAAATTTTCCGTTCTTTTCACGGTACTCCACAATGTTCTTCGCAATTGGCTTGGAAATACCGGAAATATATTCAAGAAGCGGTGCGGATGCGGTATTTAAATCTACCCCGACACGGTTTACGCAGTCCTCTACCACGCCGCCTAACGCTTCTCCTAACTTCTTCTGATTCATATCATGCTGATACTGTCCGACACCAATGGATTTCGGATCAATTTTCACAAGCTCCGCAAGCGGATCCTGTAATCGGCGCGCAATCGAAGCGGCACTTCTTTGTCCTACATCAAAGTTCGGGAATTCTTCGGTTGCCAGCTTACTTGCCGAATATACGGAAGCTCCAGCCTCATTGACGATGACATACTGTACCGGTGTATCCAGTTCCTTGATCAGTTCTACAATAACCTGCTCGGATTCTCTCGATGCCGTACCGTTTCCGACACTGATTAAGGAAACATGATATTTACGGATCAGCCTCTTAAGCTCTGCCTTGGCTTCTTCCACCTTATTCTGCGGAGCTGTCGGAAAGATTACCTTGGTATCCAGTACCTTACCCGTTGCATCTACAATAGCAAGCTTACAGCCGGTACGGAATGCCGGATCCCAGCCGAGAACGACCTTCCCTGCAATCGGTGGTTGCATCAGAAGCTGCTGCAGATTCTTTCCAAATACGGAAATGGCGCCATCCTCTGCCTTTTCGGTAAGATCGTTGCGGATTTCACGTTCAATCGCCGGTGCAATCAGACGCTCATAGGCATCCTCGATCGCTGCTGCAAGCAGCGGAGTGGTATATTCATTGTCAGAGGTAATGACCTTTTTCTTTAAATACTGCAGGATTCGTTCTGCCGGTGCAGCAATCTTCACCGTTAAGAACTTCTCTTCCTCACCACGGTTAATGGCAAGGACACGGTGGCCAACGACCTTCTTAAGCGGTTCCTCGTAAGTGTAGTACATCTCATAAACACTTTCGGCCTTTTCATCTTTCGCCGTACTTATCAGTGTTCCTTCTTCCATAGTGATTTCACGAATGTAGGCACGGTAATCGGCTTCATCCGAAATACCTTCGGCAATGATATCTGCGGCCCCCTGCAGTGCCTCTTTCACGGTCTTTACACCCTTTTCTTCATCAATATACTTCCGGGCTTCGACCTCCACGCCTTCTGCTGCATTCTGTGCAAGGATGTACTGTGATAAGGGTTCAAGTCCCTTTTCCTTTGCGACACTTGCCTTGGTCTTACGCTTCGGACGATAAGGGCGGTACAGGTCTTCCACCACAACCAGGGTTTCTGCTGCCAGAATCTTTTCCTTCAGTTCCTCTGTGAGCTTGCCCTGCTCCTTAATACTGCCAAGCACCTGCTCCTTCTTTTCCTCTAGGTTTCTTAAATAGGTAAGGCGTTCGTACAGATTACGAAGCACCTCATCATTTAAGGAGCCGGTTACTTCCTTACGATAACGGGAAATGAACGGAATCGTATTTCCCTCATCAATCAGTTTTACGGCGGCTTCCACCTGCCATTTTTCAACGTTGAGTTCTTCTTTGAGTTTTAAAATAATGTCCATAACTGCCCTCTCATGCTAAATTTCTTTTTCCATTCTAGACGATTCCGGATATTTTTTCAAGGGGATAGAATTGCTTACCCAAACTGCTGCCGGAATGTAAACAGGGATTGTAAAATGCGAAACTATTACCATTGTTTTTTCTCTCAAAAAATGTTACACTTAAACGAAATCTACAGAGTGAGTAAGGACAGTTACGGAAACTTAAAAAAAGGAAATGAAAACAGGTGTCCTCTATGTATAATAATGAAAACGAATATTCCGGTACTTCTTTTGAATATAACAATGGATTTGCTCCCGGTAACAACGGGTTTGCATTTGCTGCCCTGATTCTTGGGGTATCTGCTCTGTTTTCGCTGTTTACCATTTATCTTCCGCTCATCCTTGGAAGCCTTGCGATTCTTTTCGCACTTCTTTCCAAAGGCTACGGAAAGAAGATGGTAACTACCGCCAAAATCGGCTTTATCAGTGCCATTACCGGCTTATCTTTAATTGTATCGATCCTCGTTGTCGGCATAACTTCACTGTACTTATTGCTTGCAACCTGTACCGACGATCAGCTTCTTCACTATGGCTCCCAGCTCGATCAGGCCGTGGAGATGCAGTTAGGTCAGTCCACCGAGGAGATGTTTGGTACTTCTTATGAAGATATGATCGGTCAGCTTGTTACCCTGCGCGATGCAGCTACGGGTGTCAGGAAATAATAACGATCCATTTGAAATAATCACCCGATTCTTCTGTACTGATTGGCAGTAATATTGAATTGGCGATATGATATAATACCATCCCAGTTCCAACTTACGAGAAAGGCTTTACTTTACCATGACTCCTTATTTATCTTCATCCAGCTTAAAACGTATTGCAAAAGGACAATTATTAGGAAAATATTCCAGTGTGATCTTCGTCTTCCTGCTTCATATGCTATGTCTTTTCAGTCTCCAAATGCTGGTTTCTCTTGTACTGGCTCCGACGAATATAATAAAATTCGTGCTCTATTACGCAGCACTTTATCTGGTCTTTATTGTTTCCGGCTTTTTCAAAGCAGGCGAGGCTTATGTTTATTTAAAGGTTGCCAGCAATCAGCCGGTTACTGTAAGCGATCTCTTCTACTGTTTCCGCGGCGAAAGCAACCGGACCTCTTATATCCAGATCCGTCTGGCTGCAATCCAGCTCTTTACGGTTCTGCCTGCAGCAACCTACAGTATGCTTTTTTTAGGAAAAACAAGTCTGTTTGCAGTCGATGCCATTTACCTGTTACTCTCTCTTTTTGGTATGGTAATCTCTGTATTTGTCGATCTGCTGTTCTCACAATGCTACTATATCATGCTTGATTTTGAAGAATATACCGGTGCTGAAGTCATGAAAACGGCAGTCCAGCTCATCAAGGGAAGTATGGGAAGACTGTTCTATATGGTTCTCTCCTTTTTCCCATTGTATCTTCTCGGGATTCTCTCTATGGGAATCGGCTTCCTGTGGATTTACCCGTATAAAGAAGCTGCCTTTGCAAACTTCTATTTAGACCTGATTCAAAAGAAAACTCAAAAATGATCCACCTGCTCATTTTCTCATATGCACTGGCAACAACAACGGGACAGCGATAACCGCTGTCCCGTCTTTTATCTCTTTTATTCTCTATTCGTTTTCCTTGTCACTGCTGTTAATCCATTTCAGATAGGCATTGATAAACAAATCAATCGAACCATCTAAAACCGCATCCACGTTTCCTGTTTCTGCATTCGTACGATGATCCTTCACCAGTGTATAGGGTTGCATCACATAAGACCGGATCTGATTTCCCCAGCCAATCTCCTTGACCTCTCCCCGGATATCGGAAAGCTTCTCTGCATTCGCTTCCTTTTGAAGCAGATACAGCTTCGCCTTCAGCATCTGCATCGCCTTATCCCGGTTCTGGAACTGGGACCGTTCATTCTGGCACTGTACCACGATTCCGGTCGGGATATGGGTAATACGGATCGCCGAAGAGGTCTTATTGATATGCTGTCCACCGGCGCCACTGCTTCGGTAGGTATCCACACGCAGATCCTCGTCCCGGATTTCCACATCTACATCCTCTTCAATATCAGGCATCACATCCAGCGATACAAAGGACGTCTGACGCTTTCCCTGTGCATTAAACGGAGAAATACGCACGAGACGGTGTACTCCCTTTTCGGATTTCAGATAACCATAGGCATTCGTTCCGTTTACCTGAAAGGTTACGGACTTAATTCCTGCCTCATCACCATCTAAGTAATCCAGCACTTCGATCGAAAAGTTCCTGCGCTCTGCCCATCTTGTGTACATACGATAGAGCATGGAGCACCAGTCGCAGCTCTCTGTTCCACCTGCTCCTGCATTCAGCTTCAAAATAGCATTGTCACTGTCATATTCCTCAGACAACAGGGTACCGATCCGGATCTCCTCGAAGGTCTTGATAAAGCTGTCAAGCTCCTCCCGGATCTCTTCTGCCATTTCCTCATCGTTCGCTTCGTTCCCCATTTCAATCAAGGTTTCAATATCTTCATATTGTGTTTCCAGGTCATGCATTGCCTTGACACTGTCCTGAAGGTTCTTTAACTCCTTCATCTTCTGGTTGGAAATATCCGGGTTATCCCAGAATCCGGGAGCCTCCATTTCCATTTCCAGCTCTTCTATCCTCTTTGACTTATTTGCTAAGTCAAAGTGAATCCCTCACTTCCGCTAAGGGGGACTTGTAGGATAATAATTCAGTCTTCATCTGATCCAAAAGAACCACTTCACGTCACCTCTTTCCTTATTTAAGTCTTGCATCATTTAAGCCTTGCGTCCACAGCACTGCTTATATTTCTTACCACTGCCGCACGGACAGGGATCATTCGGATAAATCTTGGCATCCATACGTTTCACCGGTGCCTTGACGGTGGATTCATCCTTATTCGTTCCGGTTACCTTCGCAACCTGCTCACGCTCTACCTTCTGTTCCACACGGACATGGAGCAGGGCACGAATCGTATCCTCCTTGATGTTCTCGGTCATTTCATCGAACATCTCATAACCGTTCATCTTGTACTCGACTAACGGATCTCTCTGTCCATAAGCCTGTAATCCGGCACCCTGGCGGAGCTGTTCCATATCATCGATGTGATCCATCCACTTACGGTCAATGACCTTCAGCAGGATGACCCGCTCTAACTCACGGATTGCTTCCGGTTCCGGGAACTCCGCTTCTTTTGCTTCATAAAGCTTCACAGCCTCTTCCTTAAGCTGCTGCTTTAAGGCGTTCTTCTTCGGCTTGTTGATCCGTCCTCTCTTTACGGGAGCAAGCGGAATAATCGGAAGAAGCAGGGAATTCAGTTCCTCCAGATCCCAGTCATCGTAATCGGTATCGTCACCAATCACCATGTCAACCTTGCTCTCTGTGATATCGGTAATCATCTTGTAGATCGCATCACGCATACTCTCTCCATCGAGTACCTGACGACGTTCCTTATAAATAATTTCTCTCTGTTCGTTCATTACCTGGTCGTATTCGAGCAGGTTCTTACGGATACCAAAGTTGTTGCTCTCGATCTTCTTCTGTGCGGATTCAATGGCATTCGTCAGCATCTTGTGCTCGATTTCCTGATTCTCCGGAATACCGAGGGTGTTAAACATACTGATGAGACGCTCTGATCCAAACAGACGCATCAGATCATCTTCAAGGGAAATATAGAACTTGGATTCACCCGGATCTCCCTGACGACCGGAACGGCCTCGCAGCTGATTATCAATACGTCTGGATTCATGACGTTCTGTACCGATGATCTTCAGACCGCCGACTTCTCTGGCCACGTCATCCAGCTTAATATCCGTACCACGGCCTGCCATGTTGGTTGCGATGGTAACAGCTCCGTGCACACCGGCATCGGCAACAATTTCTGCTTCCAGTTCATGGAATTTGGCATTCAATACCTTATGTGGAATGCCCTGCTTCGAGAGCATACGGGAAAGCTCCTCGGATGCCTCAATCGTAATCGTACCAACCAGTACCGGCTGCTGCTTTGCATGAGCTTCCTTTACCGCTTCCACGATGGCGTGGAGCTTTTCTTTTCTGGTCTTATATACGGCATCCTGCAAATCCTTACGGGCAATCGGACGGTTCGTCGGGATCTCAATAACGTCCATACCGTAAATATCACGGAATTCCTTTTCTTCGGTAAGTGCTGTACCGGTCATACCGGCTTTCTTGTCAAATTTATTAAAGAAGTTCTGGAACGTGATGGTTGCAAGGGTTTTACTCTCTCTCTTGACCTTCACGTGTTCCTTGGCTTCAATCGCCTGATGAAGTCCATCCGAATAACGGCGACCCGGCATAATACGTCCGGTAAATTCATCGACGATTAATACCTCATCATCCTTTACCACATAATCCTGATCACGGAACATCAGGTTGTGTGCACGCAGCGCTAAAATGATGTTGTGCTGGATTTCAATATTTTCCGGATCTGCCAGGTTATCGATCTGGAAAAATTTCTCAACCTTCTCGACACCCTGTGCGGTAAGGTTAACAACCTTGTCCTTCTCGTTCACAATAAAGTCTCCGGTCTCTTCCCGTTCCACACCCATGATGGCATCCATCTTGCTTAAATCTTCCATATCCTCACCACGCTGCATCTGTCTGGCAAGAATATCACAGATTTCATAAAGCTTCGTGGACTTACCGCTCTGTCCGGAAATAATCAGCGGTGTTCTCGCCTCATCGATCAATACGGAGTCAACCTCATCGATGATGGCATAGTGCAGATCACGAAGAACCAGCTGTTCCTTATAAATGACCATGTTATCACGTAGATAATCAAAACCGAGCTCGTTGTTCGTCACATAAGTGATGTCACAGGCATACGCTGCTCTTCTCTCTTCGGGTGTCATGCTGTTTAACACAACACCGACGGTCAATCCTAAGAACTTATGGATTTCACCCATCCACTCCGCATCACGCTTTGCCAGATAATCGTTAACGGTGACGATATGGACGCCCTTTCCTTCTAAGGCATTTAAATACGCCGGCAGAGTCGAAACGAGGGTCTTTCCTTCACCGGTCTTCATTTCGGCGATACGTCCCTGATGAAGAATGATACCACCAATCAACTGTACGCGGAAATGTTCCATATTCAGAACACGCTTACCGGCCTCACGGACAACTGCAAATGCTTCCGGAAGAAGATCATCCAGTGTCTCCCCTTCGGAAAGACGCTTCTTAAACTCCTCGGTCTTTTCCTTCAGCTCTGCATCCGAAAGTTGCTGCATGGAAGGACGCAGCAACTCGATTCGTTTTACCAGAGGCTCAATACGCTTTAATTCTCTTTCACTATGTGTACCAAATACTTTTTGAACAACATTCATATGAAGTACCTATACCTTTCCTGCGGTTTCTCATCGGCAGGTCATTCAAAACCATATGCAGAATATAAAAACCACAAGTCTTATTGTAACAGATTTATGATTCAGAATCAACCTTTCCGAATGTCACACATTGCATTTTCAAACGAATAGTGTTATTATTTTAACGAGTTTGTAACGCTATATAATGATGCCAGGGATTGTGAGAGTGCGAAGCATGGAACAATCCGTAGGCATAAAAGTCGAGGGCTTTTGTCCCCGACATCATATAATAAAGAAAAGAGGATACAAATATGAGTAAAACATTTGCTGACTTAATTGCGAAGGTCAATGAATGCGGCACCAAGAAAGTTGCTGTAGCAGTTGCTCAGGACTCTGCCGTATTGGAAGCTGTCAAGGTTGCTAAAGAAAGAAAAATTGCCGATGCCATCTTAGTTGGTGATGAAACAAAGATCCGTGAAATCGCCGCATCCTTAAATATTGATTTAAACGATTTTGAAATCGTTCATGTAGAGGATGTTACCGAAGCTGCCAGAACTGCTGTCAAACTCGTTCATGACGGCAAAGCAGATATGTATATGAAGGGGCTGATCGACACCAAGGGCTTCTTAAAGAGCGTTCTGGATAAGGAGGTCGGCCTTCGTACCGGCAAGCCATTATCCCACGTATGTGTATTCGATGTAGAGGGAATCGACCATCTGTTATTCTTAACAGACGTTGCCTTTATCCCTTATCCGACACTGGAGGACAAGGTCAACATCATCAACAACACTCTTGAAATCACTAAGGCCTGTGGTATCAAAAACCCGAAGGTTGCTCCTTTGGCTGCTGTTGAAGTAGTAAACCCGAAGATGCCGGTTACCGTAGAAGCTGCTGAATTAACCCAGATGAACAAGGACGGAAAGATCACCGGCTGTATCGTAGACGGACCTTTATCCTTAGACCTTGCTATTGATCCCGAGGCTGCAAAGCATAAGGGTGCAACCGACCGCGCCATCCAGGGTGATGCGGATATTCTTCTGTTCCCGGACATCCATGCCGGAAACCTTGTTTACAAGGCAATGGTACATACCGCCAAGGTCGTAAACGGAAATATCCTTACCGGAACCAAAGCTCCTGTCATCTTAACCTCCCGTTCCGACTCGGTAGAAGTTAAGGTAAACTCCCTTGCTTTAGGTGCTGTGGTTGCCCATTCCTTACAACAGAATTAATTTTCCCATGAAATAGCTATTCACAGATTGTAACGATTCAGAATAATTACCACAGATTAAATTGAGGAGGATCAACAAATGTCCATTAAAAGCTTAATTATTAATCCCGGTTCCACCTCCACCAAAATCGGTGTTTTCGAGGATGAAACCCTGTTATTTGAAGAAACCCTTCGTCATTCTACCGAAGAAATTGCCCAGTACGCTTCCATCGTAGATCAGAAGGATTTCCGTAAGAAAATCATCATGGATCTTCTTGCTGAAAAGAACTTTGATATCCATTCCCTTCAGGTTGTTGTCGGACGTGGCGGTATGTTAAAGCCGATCCCGGGCGGCACTTATGCCGTAACCGATGACCTGTTAGAGGATTTAAAGGTTGGCCGTCAGGGTCAGCATGCTTCCAACTTAGGTGGTATTCTGGCAAGAGAAATCGGTGATTCCATCGATGTTCCTTCCTATATTGTAGACCCTGTTGTAGTCGATGAATTAATGCCGATCGCAAGATACTCCGGCGTACCGGAGCTCCCCCGTACCAGCGTGTTCCATGCCTTAAACCAGAAGGCTGTCGCAAAGCGTTACGCAAAAGAAAACCAGGTTGCTTACGATTCCCTTCGTCTGATCGTGGTTCATATGGGCGGCGGTGTTTCAGTTGGTGCACATGAAAACGGACGTGTTGTTGATGTATTTAATGCATTGGACGGTGACGGTGCTTTCTCTCCAGAGCGTGCAGGCGCCGTTCCTTCCGGAGCATTAATCAGAATGTGCTTCTCCGGCAAATATACGGAAAAAGAAGTTTATAAGAAGCTCGTTGGTAATGGCGGCTTCAATGCTTATCTTGGAACCAACGATATGCGTAACGTGGAAAAGATGGTAAATGACGGTGATGACCATGCGAAGGAAGTCCGTGAAGCATTTATCATGCAGGTAGCAAAGGATATCGGCTCCATGGCTGCTGTATTAAACGGAAAGGTTGACCAGATCATCATGACCGGCGGCATCGCCTACAACAAGAGCGTGACCGATGGCCTGAAAGAAAGAATCGGCTTCATTGCTCCGATTACTGTATATCCCGGTGAAGACGAGCTGCTTGCCTTAGCTCAGGGTGCATTACGTGTTCTGAACGGTGAAGAACAGGCTTGCGTTTACTAAGTAACGAGGTATCCTATGGAAAAGATTGCAAGCTTTACAATTGATCATATCAAATTACAGCCCGGTGTCTATGTTTCCCGTAAGGATCACATCGGTGCTGAGGTCATTACTACTTTTGATCTGCGTATGACCAGTCCGAATGAGGAACCGGTAATGAATACCGCAGAAGTCCACACCATTGAGCATCTCGGTGCAACCTTCCTGCGTAATCATCCGGTCTGCAAGGACAAAACGGTTTACTTTGGACCGATGGGCTGCCGTACCGGCTTTTATCTTCTTTTTGCAGGCGATTTAAGCTCGAAGGACATTGTTCCTCTGATGATCGAAATGTTTGAATTTATCCGCGATTACGAGGGCGAAGTACCCGGTGCTTCTCCCAAGGACTGCGGCAATTATCTGGATATGAATCTGGGGATGGCGAATTACTTAGCCAAGCGTTATCTGGATCAGGTATTGTACTCCATTGATGACAGCCGCCTGATTTATCCGGAGTAAAAATGAGAACAGTCCAACTATCGACCGATGGCTGGACTGTTTTATTTTAAGGTGACTATTCCGAATAGTTACCTTTTAAGAAAAAACGAAAGGTTTAAAATTTATGAAGAAAATAGGAATTATTGGAGCCATGGAATTAGAGGTGGAAACCCTTAAAGAACACATGTCTGTCGCAAGCGTTACGAAAAAAGCCAACATGGAGTTCTACGAAGGAACCTTAAATGGCACAGACGTGGTCATTGTCCGCAGCGGTGTCGGCAAGGTAAACGCAGCCCTCTGTGTTCAGATTCTTGCAGATCTCTTTCAGGTAACCGCTATCATTAATACCGGTGTTGCGGGTTCCCTGAATGCAAAACTCGATATCGGAGACATTCTGGTATCCACCGATGCACTTCACCACGATGTCGATGCGACCATCTTCGGCTATCAGTTAGGAGAAGTACCTCAGCTCGGCTGCCGTGAATTCTCTGCAGATGCTCACCTTGCAGAGCTCGCAGTTACCGTATGTAGGGAGGTTAATCCGGACATTCATGTCTCTGCCGGACGCGTGTTAAGCGGTGACCAGTTCATTTCCAGCAAAGCAGTAAAGGAACATCTGATACGGGAATTTCACGGAGACTGTGCCGAAATGGAAGGTGCTTCCATCGCGCACGGCTCTTATCTGAATGGGATTCCGTTTGTCATTATCCGCGCGATTTCAGACAAAGCCGACGACAGTGCCGAGATGGATTATCCCACCTTCGAAAAAGCTGCTGCCCTGCATTCTGCCAAGCTGGTAGAGCATATGCTGCCACGTATTAAATAAAGAGTTCGCAAGCGAACTCTTCGCGCGCGAGCGGTGTTGCAAAGCAACTAATTTCCTCTCCGCGAGCTGCGCATCCCTGCGGAGCTTTTTGCTTTATAGAAATTCCGGTGGAATTTCCTATAAAGTAAAAAAGTCGGCACATGACCTTCTAACGGTCATGTGCCGACTTTGCAAACAGCAGAAACATCGGGAAGATTTCAAGACGTCCCGTTAACATTGCCAAGGAAAGCACCACCTTAACCCAGTCGGAATACACTCCAAAGTTTGCCATCGGTCCAACCAGATTCAGCCCCGGTCCGATATTATTAAAGCATGACAATACTGCGGTCAGATTCGTGGTCATATCCAGTCCGTCCAGTGAAATAATTAATGTAAAAACACAGATCAGAATCACATACGCGCCGAAATAAATTCGCGTGGAATTCAGCGTTTTCCTATCCACATCCTTACCATTCAGGCGGATGCTGATAATTTCCTTCGGATTCATAATCTGCTTGACCTCCGCAACAAAGGACTTAAACAGAATAATCACACGGGAAACCTTCAGACCGCCTCCGGTTGAACCGGCACAGGCTCCGATTATCATTAACAGCACAAGCATATGCTTGGAAAACTCCGGCCACAGATTAAAGTCCACCGTTGCAAATCCGGTCGTGGTGATAATACTTGACACCTGGAAAAAGGCAGCACGTACGGCTTCCCCTGCACTGGAGAAGCTGGATAAGATATTCACAGAAATTGCCACCACTGCTGCTCCAATGATCCCCAGATAAACCGCCGTCTCCTCCGACGTAAGTACTTCCTTGAATTTCCGCAATAACAATAGAAAATAGGTATTAAAATTGATTCCAAACAGAATCATGAAAATACCGAGTACAATCTCAATCGCCGGGCTGCCATATCCTGCAATTCCGGCACTGTTTAAGGCAAAGCCACCTGTACCGGCTGTCCCAAATCCGATGCAGAAGGCGTCAAACAGTGTCATCCCAAGACATTTCAGAATAATAACAAGAACCAGCGTCATCGCCGCATAAATCCCATAAAGAATCATGGAGGTTGTCCGCATACGCGGTACCAGCTTACCGGCTGTCGGTCCCGGTACTTCTGCACGTACCAGATGCATGGAGTTGTCGTTCTCCATGGGAATGACCATCAGCACAAAGACGAGCACTCCCATACCGCCAACCCAGTGGGTAAAGCACCTCCAGAATGCCACGCCATGTCCCAGTACACCGGGTTCTGCAAGCACCGATGCGCCTGTTGTTGTAAAACCGGACACAATCTCAAACAAGGCACCCCAGTATGAGGAAAACCCGCCTGCCAGATATAAGGGAAACGCGCCCACAATCGAAATGATAATCCACGCCATGGCAACAATAAAGTAACCATCCCTGCTGCTCATGCGCTTCTGCTGCTGACGAACCAGCATCAGGAGAACGGCAGCAACTGCTGCCGGAATCATGGTATAAACAAAGGCCATAGTGTCTCCATCCCGGTAAATCAGGGATACCAGCAAAGACGGCAGCATCAGAAGAACCTCCACGAAAAGAATCCTTCCGATAATATTCATAATTTTTCCAGTATTCATATGAACCTCCAAAACGGATGCGGATTTGCCTAGTCTGCAAAAATATCCTTAAGCTCCGCAATATGATGATTAATGGAACCGATCAAAACGGTATCCCCATCCTGAATCTCATCATCACCACGAGGAATAATCGTCTGCGTATCACGGATGATAAACGCCACCAGCACATTCCGCTTAAGCTTTAAATTCTTCAACGGAATATTCAGATTCTTGTCCTTCTCATCAATATTCAGCTCGATAAACTCAATCTTACCATCCATCAGCCGGTACAGAGATTCCACCTTGTCATCCCCGGATGCATTCATCAGGGAACGGCTGTAGGCAAAGATTCGGTCTGCCGCAACATCATTTCTGGATACGGTACAGATCTTGCTGGTCTTCGGCAGCACCTTCAGCCGCGACTTCGCATTGATACGGGTTACCACCTTGGAAATTCCCTGTGATTCCGCATACATGGAAGACACCAGATTATATTCATCATTGGATGTAATTGCAATAAATGCATCCGTATGTGCAAAGTCTGTCTCCGACATAGAATCAAAATAACGCATCATATCATCCTGCATCACGGCTGCTCCCGGGCACTCTCTTGCAAGGCGCTCGGCCACATGAGGTCTCGGATCTACGACCGTCACCTTAAGCCCCTGCTTCAGCAGGATTCCCGTAAGATAATGGGAAACCCTTCCTCCACCGGCAATAATCACGGATTGCAGCGGCTTTTTAAACAGATGAAGCTTTCGGAATGAGGAACGGAATTTTTCGGCAGCACCTGTCAAATAAATCACATCTCCTGCCTGAATCCTCGTATCTCCTTTGGGGACAAAGGCCTGTCCGTTTCGCACAATCGCGCAGAACAGAAGGTCAATTCCCAGATTCCGGTCGATTTCCATCAGCGTCTTATCCACAAGTGGCCACTCTTCCTTGACTGTCATCTCTACAAGCTCAGCCCTGCCGCCTGCAAAGGTTTCCACGCGGGTTGCTACCGGAAAACGAAGTGTACGTGAAATCTCCATTGCGGTTGCCAGCTCCGGATTGATTACCATGGAAATTCCAAGCTTATCCTTATAAAAATGGTTCTGGCTTGCATAGTCCGTGTCCCGGATTCTCGCAATCGTGTGTCTGGCACCTAACATATGTGCCGTGAAGCAGCTCAGGATGTTCAGTTCATCAAACTGTGTAACACCGATAAATAAATCCGCAGATCCGGCATTCAGATCCTGCAGCGTTGCATAGGATGCCCCGTTTCCTTGGAAGCAGATGGCATCAATGCTGTTTCCCAGAGTATCAACTACTTCCTCGGACTGGTCAATCAGCGTTACCTGATGTCCGGCATGAGCAAGCTGCTTTGCAAGATTCTGTCCAATATCACCACCACCGACAATAAATGTCTTCTTTCCTTCCCGGCGATTCATCATAATTCCATTCCTCCAAAATCCATACGATTTGTTAAGAAATATCCTGACTATTCCGTACCTTCACAGTTACGAGGCATCACGGTTTCTCAAGTGACTCAAAAAATAATCCACCGGATCATTTTTGAGTATACATGTCAACATCAAAAGGGAAATCTGTAACAGACTTCCCTCTTTCTTTTTTTCATTCGCTATTTTATTCCTGTTATCATTCCGTTGCAATAGGAATTTCGATTCAGCTTACCTGTTTTCCTACTGACGCACCTTGATATGAACCTCACGAAGCTGTTGCTCGGTTACTTCGTTTGGTGCTCCACACATCAGATCCTGTGCGTTTCCACTCATCGGGAACGGAATAATTTCACGGATGCTGTCCTCATTCTTAAGAAGCATAATCATACGATCCACACCGGGAGCCATTCCTGCATGCGGGGGTGCTCCAAACTGGAACGCATTGTATAATGCTCCGAACTTCTCTTTCAGGACTTCTTCATCATATCCTGCAATTTCAAAAGCCTTAACCATAATATCAATGCTGTGGTTACGGACAGCTCCTGAGGATAATTCCACACCGTTACATACGATATCATACTGGTAAGCCAGAATATCCAGCGGATCCATGGTATTCAACGCTTCTAAGCCTCCCTGTGGCATAGAGAACGGATTATGGGTAAAGCCAATCTTCTTGGTTTCCTCATCCAGCTCGAACATTGGGAAGTCGTTAATATAACAGAAGCGGTATGCATTCTTCTCAAGTAAGTCAAGACGTGCACCCAGCTCGTTGCGGATCTGTCCGGCAAAGGATGCTGCACGTGCTTCCTTATCTGCGATAAAGAAGATGGTATCATCCGCCTTAAGTCCCGCAAGCTCTCTTAATTCAGCTTTCAGCTCGTCAGGAATAAACTTGTCGATCGGTCCCTTGTAAGAAAGATCTTCCTGTACTTCCAGATAACCCAGTCCGCCCATTCCAATCTCGGTTGCAAACTTAAGCATCTTCTCATGGAAGCCCTTGGACTGATGTCCTTCGATCTTAATTGCACGGACGGTCTTATTCTGGAACGGCTTAAAGGTACATTTATTAAAGAACTCGGATAAATCAATAATACGCAGAGGATTTCTTAAATCCGGCTTATCGGAACCGAACTCTAACATTGCCTGCTTATAGCTGATGATCGGATAAGGAGCCTTCGTTACTTCAAAGCCTTCGGGCGCGAACTTCTCAAAGGTAGCCGTCAGCACTTCTTCACCAACCTTGAACACATCCTCCTGTGTGGCAAAGCTCATTTCAAAGTCGAGCTGATAGAACTCACCGGGAGAACGATCTGCCCTTGCATCCTCATCACGGAAGCAGGGGGCAATCTGGAAATACTTGTCTACGCCGGATACCATCAGAAGCTGCTTATACTGCTGAGGAGCCTGCGGAAGTGCGTAAAACCTGCCCTTGTAATGTCTGGACGGAACGATATAGTCTCTTGCGCCCTCCGGAGAAGATGCGCACAGAATCGGAGTCTGTACCTCCATGAAGCCAAGCTCGGTCATTTTCTGACGAAGAAAAGCAATCACATTGGAACGGAAGATCATATTGCTCATGACCTTCGGGTTTCTTAAATCAAGGAAACGGTATTTCAGACGCAGATCCTCACGGATTTCCTTGGAGGTTGCGATTTCAAACGGAAGGGGACGATATACCTTGCCCAGAATACCAACACTGTGCGCTTCCAGCTCGATGGTTCCAGTCGGAATCTTCGGATTGTAGGTTTCCTCGTCACGCTTTTCGATTTTGCCAAGAACACTGATACAATCCTCTTTGTTGATTCCCTTTAATAAAGAAGTATCACGCATAACAATCTGTAATACGCCATACATATCTCTTAAATCCACAAAGGATACTCCACCGTGGTCACGGATATTCTCTACCCATCCGGCTACCCTGCGTTCTTTGCCAATGTCATTTTCAGATACCTGATTTAAGGTACATTCACGATACAACGTTGATAATTCCATCTCTTTTCTCCTTCTTCTGGTTTGTTTCTTAATTTACATCTACATGAAAACGTCCTGAATTGATTTCATAATCAATTCAGGACGAATATATTTATCCGCGGTGCCACCTGATTTACTGCCATGCAGTCACTTTCACCAATAAAATTACGGCTCGAAAGTTGTTATTCTCTCGGATTCATTCTGCCGGCTTCTCACCATCCCGGCTCTCTTTAAGCGATAATCCAAGGTACTCGTCTTCGTCATTGCCCATACATCGTTATGATAAGCTAGAATGCCCGTTTTGTCAATAAATAATGCGTAAAGATTTCTCACCGATACATCCTGATTTTCTCTGAAACATCGGAAATACGCGTTTCAAACTGTTCATAGAAGGATGCAGTTTCCGTCTCATATTGGTTTACAAGAATTCAGCGATAGTGTATACCATCGCTGTCTCGTCTTTTCTTTCATGATTCTCATAATTCGTAATTATTCAGAATAATTCTTTATTTTCCTGTTTCATCAGGTCTGCCACCGAAATATCATCGAGATAATCATTAATCATCTCATCCAGCTTGACCCACATAGGAAGAGTCCGGCATTCATCGGCACGTTCACAGGGATCCGCACCGCATTCGAGACAGGATACCGGAGCAAGCGTTCCCTCGGTAAGCCGCAGGACATCTCCGATTTTGTAATCCTTCGGATCTCTGCTTAAGCGGTAGCCGCCGCCTTTTCCATGGATTCCTTCCACCATCCCTGCTTTGGAAAGCAGGGTCATGATGCTTTCACTGTATTTCTGTGATATATGTTGTCTTGAAGCAATTTCTTTTAAAGGAATATATTCACTCGTATTCTGCTCCGCAAGATCCACTAAAACCCGGAGCGCATACCTTCCTCGTGTAGAGATCAGCATAAAATGTCACCTGTCCTTCTCACGATTATTCTGCGAATAAAGGAGTGGAAAGATACCGGTCTCCTGTATCCGGAAGCAGAACCACAATGTTCTTTCCTTCGTTTTCCGGACGTTTCGCGACTTCCAATGCTGCCCATACGGCTGCACCGGAAGAAATACCAACCAGTACACCTTCGCTTGTGCCAATCTTCTTTCCAAGTGCAAATGCATCCTCGTTTGCAACCGGGATGATTTCATCATAAATCGTAGTATCCAGAATTTCCGGTACAAATCCGGCACCGATACCCTGAATCTTATGTGCCCCTGCCACACCGGTAGATAATACGGCACTCGTAGCCGGCTCTACTGCAACCACCTTCACAGCAGGATTCTTTTCCTTTAAATATTTACCAACACCTGTTACCGTACCGCCTGTGCCGACACCTGCTACAAAATAATCGACGTTACCATCGGTATCTTCCCAGATTTCCGGTCCGGTTGTTTCATAATGTGCCTTCGGATTGGACGGATTCACAAACTGTCCGGGGATAAAGCTGTTCGGGATCTCTGCTGCCAGCTCGTTGGCCTTCGCAATTGCGCCCTTCATTCCCTTCGCGCCTTCGGATAATACCAACTCTGCGCCATATGCCTTCATTAACTGTCTGCGTTCTACAGACATCGTATCCGGCATAACGATAATAATACGGTAGCCTCTTGCTGCTGCAACAGATGCAAGACCAATACCGGTATTTCCGGAAGTCGGCTCAATAATTACAGAGTCCTTCGTCAGCTTTCCTTCCTTCTCTGCATCATCCAGCATCATCTTCGCTACACGATCCTTAACGGAGCCGGCCGGATTAAAGTACTCCATCTTTGCATAAAGCTTTGCTTTTAATCCATATTCCTGTTCCAAATGTGTCAACTCAAGTAACGGTGTTCTTCCGATCAGCTGATCCGCGGATGTATAAATCTTAGCCATTTCGATTCCTCCTCTTCCTGACTGGTTTCAAAAGATAAGTATTCTCATTAATTGTTTGCAGTATACTTCCTTTTACCCACCTTGTCAATAGGTAAATAAATCTAATTCAATACTTCTACATATTCCTTATAAACGTACGCATCACTTCCGTCACTCAAACGGATATGATACCAGGAATCGCTGACGAGCTCATAATACTCATACACTTCACCGGTCTTTGCCACACCGAGGATACTGGAATTCTCCGTACTCGGCTGGTTTCTCATATTGACGTTCTTAATGATCTGAAGCTTCCCTGCGACTTCTCCCGGGGTGGTCTCTCCTGTGTTTCCCCCGTTATCTGATTCGTTACTTCCTTCCTGCTGTTCCGCAACTGTATCCTCTCCGTCATTTGCATTAAAATTCAACTTTTGCTTAAGAATAATACCTCCGGCAATCAGTATGATAATAAGAACGATAATACCAAGAATCATCGTTGCCTTCGTCAGATCAAAGCCGCCGGAGGATTCTTTCCCATCCTCATAGTCATCCTCCCCGTAATCGGCATCCTCATAATCTGCATCCTCATACCCCACGTCTTCATAACCGTTATCCTCATAGCGATCTTCTTCCTGAGCATAGGGGGAATCCATCCTCCTGCAGGAATCCTTCTGCCGGTCTGTTCTCTTCTTTCCTGCCGGTTCCTCCTCTTTCGGGGAATCCTCCTGTGGCTGTTCATAAATCCGGCCTTCCCGCACGGCTTCCACCACCTTGGAGGGACGCTCTCTGACAACTGGCACTGGAATTTCTTCCCTTGCTTCCTGATTTTCCTCTTCCCGAACCTGTGTCCTTATACCTTGGTCCGTTTCAGCCACATCGGAATATTCCGTGATTTCACCACGTTTTATACGTTCCTGTCTTGCCTCTGCCTCACTGAAATCCCGTTTCACCACTGCCTGCTCTGCTTCCATGATAATGCTTTTCTCAATCACGTCGAACGGAATATCGATCGTCTTTTGTGGAGTAACCGGAATCTCCTCATCGTGAGGCTCCGTATCTTCATTATTTACCGCAGCTCCGCATTTGTGGCAGAATTTGGTTCCTTTCCGCAGGATTTCACCGCAAACCGGACATCTCGCCGGTTCTCCAACCTTCTGTCCGCATTTCACGCAGAAGGTATCTGTATCTAAAAGCTCTGCTCCGCATCTTTGACATTTCATAAACTTCTCTCCTCCGTACTATTGTCTCTATTATCTACCAAATCTCGGATTTTGTCTACCGACAAACAGGGATTCATTTCTTATACTTTTCTTAACAAAACAATTCGACTTATACGAAGGAGGATCAACATGCTTCAGAATCTTGAAAAGAAAAATGTCACCATGCTTCCCGGTTTATTCCGTGAAAGAATGCTTGTAAATCGTAATTATCTTATGGAACTGGGTACTCAGGAATTGTTACAGAGCTACTATCTGGAGGCAGGAATCGTCATGCCGGAGCTTCAGGTTCTTGAAAAACCGGAAACTGCAAAGCTTCACTGGGGCTGGGAAGCTCCCACCTGTCAGCTCCGCGGCCATTTCTTAGGACACTGGCTTTCCGCAGCTTCTTCCCTAATCGCATCCGAAAACGATGCCGCTTTAAAAGCAAAGCTTGACGAAATCATCAGCGAGCTTGCCAAATGTCAGGAATTAAACGGCGGAGAATGGATCGGACCTTTCCCGGAGAAATACTTTACCCGTCTGGAAAGGGAGCTTCCTATATGGTCTCCCCAGTATGTGATGCATAAATTAATCATGGGACTTACCCACGCTTATCTCTATGCCGGTAACGAGCAGGCGCTTGCCATCGTCCGTCATCTGGCTGACTGGTATATCCGCTGGATCGAAAAGGTACAGTCCACCAATCCGCACGCGGTATACAGTGGCGAAGAATCCGGTATGCTGGAAATGTGGGCACTCCTTTTTGAAACCACAAAGGATCCTGTTTATGAAACACTGGCTTCTCGTTACAGCCATCCGAGCCTTTTTGGCAAGCTGTCAGAGGGAAAGGATGCGTTAACCAACTGCCATACGAACGCCAGCATTCCGTGGGCACATGGCGCTGCCAGAATGTATGAAGTAACCGGTGATGAGAAGTATAAGACCATCGTAGAGCTTTTCTGGAAATGTGCCGTTACCGACCGTGGCTCTTTCTGTACCGGAAGCGCCAACTCCGGAGAATTCTGGGTACCGCCTTTCCTTTCCGGCCAGTACTTAAACGACCGTGATCAGGAATTCTGTACCGTATATAATATGGTACGTTTAGCTACCTACCTGTATCGCTGGACCGGTGACAAGCAGTACGGTGATTACATTGAACGTGCCCTTTACAACGGTTTCCTTGCACAGCAGAATGCACGGACCGGTACGCCGACCTACTTCCTGCCTTTAAGCGCAGGCGGTCATAAAAAATGGGGCACCAAGCGTCACGACTTCTGGTGCTGTCACGGAACCATGGTGCAGGCACAGACCCTGTATCCGGATCTCATTTATTATGAAGATCCGAAACAAAACGAGTTCCTGGTAAGCCAGTACATTCCTTCCACTGCAAAATGGGACTGCCACGGTGATCTCATTGAAGTTTCCCAGGATACCAATATGAAGTATTACAACGATCAGGCATTTTTTGATGAAAAGGATCAGGGACAGAGCTCCAGATGGCAGTTACAGTTCAAGGTAAAAGCTTCCGCTCCTACCGTATTCACTCTCTGCCTGCGTGTTCCCGCATGGGTTAAGGGTGCACCGGTTGTCAGCGTGAACGGTGAATCACTTACCAACCCCGTGATGGAGGATGGCTACCTGAAAATCCAGAAAACATGGAAAGATGACACCATTGACTTATTCCTTGCACCTGCTCTTTCCTATGTGTCATTACCGGATCAGCCGGAGAAATCCGCAATCATGGAAGGACCTGTTGTTCTTGCCGGTATGTGTGAGAAGGATCATGGTCTTTATACCAATGGTGAAACCCCGGAGGATGCGCTTTACGCACAGTCTGAGCATATGTACAGTGTCTTCCCCTGGAAGCAGAGTACCTATCTCACGAAAAAGCAGCCGGAAAACTTTACCTTCCGACCGCTCTATGAAATCGATGATGAAACCTATACCGTATACTTCTCTTTAAAGAAGCCTTCGGATCAGTAATCCGGTTCATCATCTAAGGAATTGCGATTTAAATCAGCGTTTCTCTAATGATTGATAAAAGATTTTTGAAACGCCGTCTTATAAGCGAGGGGAGTCATCCCCTCCTGACGTTTGAAAATCCGCATAAAATATTTTTCATCCTGGAAGCCGCTGGAATATGCGGCTTCTTTGATGCTTACGTTTTCATTGACCAAAAGGCGCTTGGCAAGCTCGATCCGCATTTTATTAAGGTACTGCGTAATCGTCATGCCGGTCTGTTTCCGGAACAGAGAAGCGAAATAATCCGGATTGTAGTGCAGATGCTGCGCCACCATGGCCGAATCCATCTGCTTATGGCAGTTCATGGTGATGTAATCCATCGCCTCCCGGATTGCCTGCTGTACCTGTGGTTTCGCCTGTTCCATCTCCTCTCCTCCTTCGAGGGCTTCACCCTTATGACTTTCTCTGTTCATTTCCAGGGTAAGCTCCATCAAAAGCGTGCTGCAGCAATAGTCAAGCATCTGCCCCTGCTCCTCCTGCCAGGTCCGCGACAGATCGAGAAGCTGCCGGAACAGTGTGGTCACCCGCTGCATGGCAGGAAGTGTCCCAAAAGACGGAAAGTGATAATAATTCCCGGTATTTTCCTCGTTCTCTGTATCCTGCCCGGAAAAGTGTACCCAGAAATAAGACAGTTCCCCTTCGGATGCTTTCCACCCTTCGTGCTCTTCTCCGGCTCGAAGGAGGATATATTGACCCGACCGGACAATCACATTTTCACCAGCCGCACGCAGGTACAACGTTCCCTTTAATACCACAATCAAGACATGCTGCTCCATACTTCTTTTGTGATGCAGGAAGCCGTCCGATGCGCGTAGGTTTCCGCAAATCTGATATTTAATTGGCTGATTCGTTCGTATTTCGAAAGTATCCATATTTTACCTGCGGTCAGACACTCATTTTGACTCATTCCTGATATTAACGTAACTGTTTCAGAACAGTTACCTATTAACGGATAAAGTGGGTAGCAGCCCGTTCTTCCTTTTCCGGAAGTCCGAACTGTTCTTTGCCAAGTGCGATACTCTTCATCAAAAAGCTCATGTTTCTTGCCAATACTCTCATCGTCTGCTTTCCTTCTTCATCCTGTGAAGCTTCTCCTTTTTCCAATCCATGAATGGAATTCCAGTACTGGCTCGGTGCAACCGGCATATTGGAAATCGTGAAATATTTGTTCAGTTCATCGAAGGTTGCAGAGCAGCCGCCTCTTCTGGCACAGACCACACTTGCCCCGACCTTCATGGTTTTATCAAAATGGGTACTGTAAAACAGCCGGTCAAGAACGGCTATGAGTGTTGCATTCGCCGATGCATAATATACCGGACTTGCTACCACCAGTCCGTCTGCCTCTTCAAGCTTCGGTGCCAGTTTGTTCACAACATCGTCAAAAACACACTTGCCGTTCTTTCCGCAGTAACCGCAGGCCATGCAGCCACGGACCGCCTGATTGCCGACCTGTACCGTTTCAACCTCCATTCCTTCCTGCAAAAATACCTGTTCCATCTCTCTAAGCGCAATGCTTGTGTTACCGTCCACTCTGGGACTTCCGTTGAGCATTAATACCTTCATAAACCTGTTCCTCCTGTTTTCTTACATAGAAGCTCATGCATAATCACCATGAGCACCAATATAATAAGAAGATAAACTGGCAGCAATGCCACCGTAATATGATTGGCAATCAGTCCGAATACCGGCGGCATCAGACAGGTTCCCACATAAGCACATGCCATCTGGATTCCGATAATCGCCTGTGACTTATCGGCACCGAAGTGTGCAGGCGTCGAATGGATTACGCAGGGGTACACCGGTGCACAGCCCAATCCGATCAGAATCAGACCTGCCAGGGATAAATTCTGTCCGAATGGCAGAAGCATCACCAATACACCGATTCCTATGATCCCTTCTCCAAGCCGGATCATCTGTACATCATTAAGCTTCATGGTAAGGAATCCGCTTAGTGCACGTCCCACGGTAATTCCAATGAAAAACATACTCGCAAAGGCAGCTGCCGTATCTGCGGAAACTCCTTTATGCAAAGTGAGGTAGCTGCTCGCCCACAGACCGGTTGTCTGCTCCAGGGCACAGTAGCAGAAAAAGCAGACCAGTATTTCCTTGGCTCCGGCAAGCCGCAGTACTTCACGTATGGAAAGTGCTTTTGCAGTCTGCACCTTTCCATCCTGCAGCACCTCCGTTGGTCTTTTCTTCCAGAGAGGCAGACTGCAGAGCAGAATTGCGGTCAGAACGACCTGCAAAACAGCAATGACCCGGTATCCCGAATTCCATCCTCTGCCTGCGGTCAGGACATAGCCCATAATATAAGGTCCTGCCGATGCTCCGACACCCCACATGCAATGCAGCCAGCTCATGTGCCGGCTCTCATAGTGAAGCGCTACATAATTATTTAAGGAAGCATCTACGCTTCCAGCACCAAGTCCGTAAGGAACTGCCCATAAGCAGAGCATCCAGAAGGAATGACTGATTGAAAACCCAAACAATGCCAGTGCCGTTATTCCAACACTGATTGCCGTAACCTTCCCTGTTCCAAGCTTTCTTGTCAGCCGGTCACTCTGCAGACTCGAAACTACCGTTCCCAGCGCTATGATCATCGAAATAATCCCTGCGTAGGATACCGGTACATCAAACTGCGGATACATGGACGGCCACGCTGCTCCCAACAGCGCATCCGGCAGCCCCAGGCTGATAAATGCCAAATAAATGATTACTAATAATAAATGAACCATGATGTATACTCCTTATTCTGTCTAAACTTCAAAATGATCCACTGGATCATTTTCTCATATGCATGGCAACTAAAATCCACCATTCTGATATGCTCTTGCAATCACATAAGACGGCTCGTAAAATGCACTACAATTATAATTATCTATCACATCACAGATTGGATTATTATACACCTTTATAATTCCATCCACCTCTGTTTCATCCAGATGCATCGTCATTGTAATCAATCTCTGATATACCTTTCCCATCTGCAAGGCACTTGGAACGACCGTTGCCAGTTCTTTATCCACATCCGTAACATCTACATCTCCGGAAACCAGATGATAATCGTGAATCCAATCCTCCTCAACCTTTAACGGATTCTCACAGTGCAAAACATTCGCGCAGCTTAACAGATGGTACAATTCCTCTTTTCCTATCGCATTGACCACATATTGGTTTTTCTGCTTGAGATGTCTCGCCACCCGCTCAATCATATAGCACACAAAATAAAGGTCGCTCTCTTCTATTTGCTCCTCTGGGAAATATTTATTCTTCATAGTACCTCACTCCCTTCATAGTGTATGGTTTCAAGCGCCCGTTCTGTACAAAAAACAATCTGATGCGTGGGATATTTAAATTTCACCAGTTCCCAGAATGCTTCTTTCGAAATTTTCTCAAGATCTTCCTCCAAATACCCCATTTTACTTCTCCCTGATATTCCAATCCAGTATACTCTTTAAAATATAGTTCGACATTTCCGAAATCGGCATATTGAACTGGTCATCATCAAATAACAAACTTACCGCAAATAAATTTGCTTCATATTCTGTATTGGTAAATACATTCTTTTCGTTAACTGAGAAATGATTCATCCCTTCTTCATGCAGCAAAGCATGTCCCAGTTCGTGTGCACATAATACCATTCTTGACTTTTTATCATACGCTGCATTCAACATAATCATGGTTGGATAAGTTTCCATTTTAACAGTAAACGCTTTCCGTGACACATCTGTGTGAAACCCATCCACCACCCGGATTCCAAAATGCTCTGCCAGTTTATATGGATTTTGCGTATGATATTCTCTCCGCAATTCACGTGCGTACCGTATAATATCCTCTCTTGTCCGCATTTTCTATTCCCATCACTTATATTTATAACTAACCAGTTTCAACTGCTGCAAAATTTCATTGGCAAATTCCATGATTTTCCTATCATCCAACTTATCCAGATCATAGCCTCCATAGGCTGCGAGGGTCGGTAATTTCAAGATAAATTCCATTGCTTCCTGTGGGCTTCCGAAGTTTTCCGGCAATATCGTATCTTCATCTACCTCATTTCCCATTAATCTGGTTGGCGTTGTCTGCAGGATACGACATAGACTGTCAAATACATGAACCGGAATCTTTTCAATACTGGAATCCTCGTAACGATATACGGTAGATACTGAAACCCCCAGTTCTTTGGCAACAAAGTCCACGCTGATTCCTAATTCTTTTCTTCTTTTCTTAATTCGTTCACCTAATTCCATCTTCCCATTCCTCATATTCAACCATTAAGCAAAATCTTCTACCCTGCAAATCATATCTGATTACAGGCACATTATAAAACTTTTTTCGCATTATCGCAACATATTAATCTTGCATTTTTGCGATTTTTATATTGACACATCATCAGATGTCCTGTATAACTTATTTATAAATTTGCATTTATGCAAATATTGTTTTGCATGAGTGCACAATAAAAGTTCAAAAAAGACATTTCAAAGGAGATTAAGATTACTATGATTGAGGTCAAAAACACAAGTACAATCAATCCAAAGATTCTGGTGATCGGTATTGGAGGCGGAGGAAACAATGCAGTGAATCGTATGTTAAACAGCAATACTTGTTCTGACTCACTGGAATACGTAGCAATCAATACAGATCAAATGGTCTTAAACAATTCCCAGGCAGCACAAACTCTGACAATTGGTCCAAAGCTTACCGGCGGCTTCGGTGCCGGCGGCAATCCGGAAATCGGCTGTGCTTCCGCCGAAGAAAGTGAAGACGCTATTAAATCGATCCTCAGTGGGTGCAACATGGCTATTCTGACCGCTGGCATGGGTGGTGGAACCGGTACCGGTGCCACTCCTGTTATAGCTCGTTTATGCAAGGAAATGAACATTTTATCCATTGCCGTCGTAACAAAACCTTTTTCCTTCGAAGGCTGCAAGAAGGAAAAATCTGCAGAAGCAGGAATTGAAAAATTAACCGAACAAATCGACACTCTCTTCGTCATTCCAAACAACCGGCTTTTTACAAATACCGATAAAAATCTGACGGTAGCGGAAGCTTTTGAACTTGCAGATTCCGTACTAAAAAATACGATAGAAGCGATTACTAACATCATTAATAATTGTGGATTAATTAATCTGGATTTCAATGACCTGAAATCCGTTCTCGGTCATAAGGGATTGGGGCACATTGGCATTAGCCATGTGAATGATCGTAATGCTATTATGGATGCCATGAAAGAAGCAATCAATTCTCCTCTTTTAGAAACCGACCTGCAAGGTGCGTCCCACGTATTAATCAACTGCAGTGCAGGATTAAACCTCGTAGAGTTGAACACTGCAATCAGTTATGTGCAGGAAATTGTTGGTAATAATGCTGACATTATATGGGGAACCGTCTCAACAGATGAAAATCCGGATGACATTGCCGTTACTCTGATTGCGACCGGTTTTTCCACTCCCACTGCAAAGGAACATCCTTCTATTCTGCCAAAGTATTCTGTTCCTTTGGATAAAGTTCCGGCAACGCCTTCCCTTCTTCCTCCGAAGCCACTGGAATCCAACATCCCTTTAAAGCCGATTATCATTCCAGATTTTATCAAAGGGAAAAAATAGGAGTTCACTTTTTCAATTTTGTGATAAACTAATAGTATAATTGCTTTAAATCAACTATACTTTGATAAAATCAGGAATGACAGCTAAGGAACGATTTCTATGAACAACATCACGAATTACTTTCAGAAACCCAAAAACAACTATCACAAAGAAACCTTAAAGACCACCATCGACATGGCGTGGCCGGCGATTGTGGAATCCTTTTTCGTGGCTTTTGCGGGGCTCATCGATTCCCTGATGGTAAGCTCCCTTGGATCCAGTGCCGTTGCTGCCGTAGGTCTTACCACGCAGCCCAAATTGCTGGGACTTGCGTTATTCTTTGCGCTGAATGTGGCGATTTCCGCATTGGTTGCCAGAAGACGCGGAGAGAAGCGGCAGGAGTCAGCCAATGAAATCCTCTACACAGCTGTCCTGTTTATTATTGTGGCTGCTGTTATTCTGAGCATCGGTCTCGTAGCCTTTGCCGGCCCGATTATGAACTTCTGCGGTTCTACTGCGGATACCCATGACGGGGCGGTTGCCTATTTCCGTATTGTCATGGGCGGCATGATTTTCAACTGCATTCAGATGGGAATCAACTCCGCACAGCGAGGTGCAGGAAATACCAAGATTACCATGCGTACCAACGTAACCTCCAACGTCCTCAACATCATTCTGAATTATCTGCTGATTAACGGTCACTTCGGTTTCCCGGCTCTGGGAATCCAGGGGGCTGCCCTTGCAACAGTTTCCGGAACGGTAGTCGCCTGTATTATGAGTATTGTTTCGATTTTCAAAAAGGACAGCTTTCTCAGTATTCCATATATTATGAGCCATAAGATCAGGCCTGCTGCTGCAGCCTTTTTAAACCTTATTAAGGTTAGCTACAGTGTATTCTTTGAGCAGGTTCTGATGCGGATCGGCTTCATGCTGACCGCCATCATGGCAGCTGCGCAGGGAACCGATGCAATGGCCGCTCATCAGGTTGGCATGAATATCATGGCACTGTCCTTTTCCTTCGGGGACGGTCTGCAATCCACGGCAGTTGCCCTGATCGGACGAAGTCTGGGTGCCGGTGATCCGGAGCTTGCCAAGGAATACGGGCGTACCTGCCGTCTCATAGGCGCCGTGATTGCCGTATGTCTGGTCGGCATCTATTATTTTGGTGCCAGCGGCCTGTATCACCTGTTCTTTACCGAAGAGCATATTGTGGCCATCGGTGTACAGATCATGCATGTCATCATCTTTGTCGTGATCTTCCAGATCTGTCAGGTCATCTACATGGGCTGCCTGAGGGGTGCAGGTGATACTCTCTACACTGCCATTGCATCCACCATCAGTGTCACCATCATCCGTACCGCTGTCTCTTATTTCTTTGGTTATACACTGGGCCTTGGCATCATCGGAATCTGGATGGGCGTTCTTGGTGATCAGATTTCCCGTTTCATCTTCGCAACTGTGCGCTTTAAACAGGGAAAATGGGTGCAGATCAAAATCTGACACCCATTTTCATCATAGCAAATTTCACTTTTATAAGAACACAAGTATTCTAAGAAAGCCTTCTGGAATGGTTCTGAATCAGAATCCACTCTAAGAAAATGCTGATTAAATCAGCGTTTCCCTAACTCTGGACACAGGAAAGCTTCTCCTGCCTTCCCTCTTTCGTCTGGACCTCACCAGAAAAATGTGTATTTTCCGGCATAATCCATGGAATGGAAAGAAAAGATTCTGTTCCTTCTCCCATCCATAGCTGAATCTCAGGTGTTTCATCTCCTACTGCTTCCGGCTGCTGATAAAAATGCTCCCCACAGAAAACACTGAGTCTCAATCTGCTTCCTGCATGAATCACCTTTGAAATTGCTTCCAGATGGAAGGATAGCTGTAAGGGCTTGTCACCGCTTAACTCCTTCAGATCATCTGACATACCGGGATGATACGGTATCTCCAGCGAATCATAATACCGATTCGGCTCTGTCTTTGCATGGGACGCACGGATGGCTCCGTCGGAAAGAAAAAAAGTACTTCCATCCGGCAGCACTTCCTCCAGTACAGCCAGGAAAATGCCATCCCTGTGTGAAGAGGTTACCCACAGATCGACCAACGGTATTCCTGTCAATTCTCTTTCACATATCAATGCATCGCTAGTAAAGGTAAGACATTTTTCAGCTTCTTTTGCAAAGCTGCTGCCGAGATTCCGGTCTAACGTCATTCCCGGTCCGAATAAAATGATATCCTTATTGACCGTATAAGTTACTCTCCTTTTTCCTTCCTCACATATCTCCTGCAAGCTTCCGTCCATACAGCTTTCTATTGTGCCGCTCTTTTTTTCTGACAAAAAATACTTTTTTCTTCTGGTATTGACAAACGGCAAGCTATCGGCATACTTCCACTCCTTCCCCGGCTTCTCTCCAATCGTATAATACAGAATCGGCGGCTGCTGCAGATAGTTGCCCCTGTGCTTCAGCACTGCATCATAAAACGCAAGGTAATCCTGTTCCCACTCAAAGCTGCTGTTGGGCATACGCACCTCGAATATTTCTTCCTGTGCTTCCCGCTGTAATGCTTTATTACTTTGATATATTTCGCAGTGACGCCAAGGACCGATCAGAAGCCTGCCTCCAAAGATCTGATAGCAGAGCATGGCTGCCGTTGCGCCCGGGTCAAACCATGCACCGTTTTTATAATAAAAAACTCCACTTTCCAGAGTATCCTTTAAACGTTCCCAGACCGGAATCACCATAGCCGGAGCATATCCGATTTCCGGATTTACACTGTCTCTGTGCATATTCATCATATATTGATGCAAAAAGCCCAGATTGGCCTTATGCTCCTCCCGGGCTGCTTTTGCCATTGTTCCATCCGCATCTTCATCCACCGGTACTCCAACCGGTTCCCTGTCCGCACTGCTTTCCATTACGAAGCTTCTGGAGGCTCCATTCGGAAAAATCTGATAATAAAAATCAATATTGCAATCGCACGGAATTACCGCCTTTAAGCCCTCAGGATGCGCCGCCATGGTCAGATCCTGAATGAATCCCCTTACAGATGCCCCCAGCATAGCAAACTGACCGTCACTCCATTCCTCTCCGGCAACTGCTTCCATAACTGCCTTAATATCCTTTCCATCCGAAAGATTCGGAAATCCTTCATGACATCCGAAGGAAGCACCATTTCCCCTCAGCTCAATTATAAGCACTGCATACTGATTCCTCTGCAGCAGATCAATCACGCTCTGATACTCCTTATAGATTTCCTCTCTTCTTCCAGGTCCTGAACATACAATGGCAGGAAACTTATCTCCCTGTTCGTATTCCGGCAGATACAGGTCAACTGCCAGCCTTGTTCCGTCATGTCCCTGATAATAATGTGAAATCACTTTTGCCTCGCTCATTCTTTTCATCCTTCCGTCTTAATTCTTCACTTCATCTCTCATAGATATTTCATAGATATAATGTAATCGGTTGATCACCATTATTATAAAACGGCAGATGTCCCGGCACAACGCTGGCATTTATCCGATGCCAGAAAATCGTCGTGCTAAGGCTCTGCCGTTTCTGTCAATTATCTGGAAGATTTCCGGTCTTCTTACTGTCTCTGAAATTATCTGATGGTCTTCCATTCCTCATACTGTCTGGAGAACTCAGCAAGTACATCCTGGTATCCGGCATCATCTAGTGCTTTATTGTATTCAGCAATAGTCGATTCCACATCTGCTGACGCACATCCACCAAGCTCCAAAAGGTAACCATACTGGTCAAATATGGTTGCGCAGGCCGTGTACTGTGCTTCAACAGGTGTAATATCATACCGGAAACCTGCTGCACATGAAACCTGGGCTTCATTGTTCTTTTCCTCATAAAGCTGAACCTTGTTATCCGCTTCACCGGCACAGAGAGTCAGAGGAATAATCGAAGTAGACTCCCATGCATAGTGATGATAGTTTTCATTATTTGTTACTACCTTACCCTCTTCATCTAAGGTATAATCTTCTCCTTCAATACCATAGGTGTAGAGATCTGCCAACGTATTATCTGTAAACAGCAAACCTAAGAAATCAATACATGCCTTTGCCTGTTCATCGGTAGAATTCGTTGTAATGGCAAAGCAGGAGCCAAGCGTACTGTTAGAGCTTGTGTACTTACCGGTAAAGCCTTCAATATATAGTTCCTCCTGATTATTCCTCAGTTCAGAACTTTCCTGATCATCCGGCGTACATGTTCCAAAACCCAATCCCCAGTTTTTCGTTACATTCACTCCATCCGGAGTGGTCTTAGATGCTTCAGATTCTGCAATATATCCCTTTTCTCCCCATTCACACATTAATGTACAGTAATCAAGATAATCCTGTGTCAGGGTAGGATTCACAACCGTATCCGTAGCTCGATCTACCGCATATAAAGAATCCGTACCATTAAAGAAATCGTATTTATCAATATACATTCTGAAAAAGCTGGGTTTATTGAATAACAGGAAAGGATACTTAAGCTCCTTCTCGGTTTTACACCACTCAAGATATGGCTCAAGCTCTCTCAGGTCTTCCACTTTAATATCTTGAAGAGCTTCTGCATCGAGGCCATACTCTGTAGCATAATCTAATGGAAACATAATGTCATATCCCTCATAAGCTTCCTTGTAAACCGGAACATAATAATTTTTTCCATCAAAACGGGATGAAACCCAGATGGATTCCGGCATGGAATCATACAGTGTTGTACCAGGCAGCAGATCCGTAATGTCATACGCTGCATTTGCCTTATACAAATCACCAGTCCCGATTGTAGTCTCCCAGCTTGCCGTCCACAATAAATTAATTTCGTTGTTTGCCAGTGCAAGATTGGCCTTCTCTGTATATTCCCCGGTAGGAATATCCGTAATAGTGATCTGCACATTAATCTTGTCAGCAATATACTCATTAATGGCATCCTGAACCTTCTTTACCTGTTCATTGTTTACCTGTGCCTGACCAAAGGTAGCCCTGTAAAGACTGATATTTACCTTATCTCCGCTCGCTTCTTCTGTGTCTGACGCAGCACCATCTGATTCTGTGGCCTCTGTTGCAGACGCAGTCGTATCTGTTGTGCTGCTTCCGCAGCCGGCAAGAGTGCTGATTACCATAGCTGTTGCCAATAGTGTAGTTATTAGTTTTTTCTTCATTTTAAAAACCTCCCTTATTTCGTTACGTTATATTTTTTGAAGTGATACCGGAATTCATATCACCTGAAAAATCTGATCTTTTGCATAGTTCTGAATGATTACAGATGTTTTTTTCCTTTGTTTTGTTTCCAATAAATTCTGACCATTACACCAGTTGCCAGTATCAGCAACACCCCACACATACCAAAAACCACCTGATATGCGGTAAGCTGCTGTGCGATTGCCCCAATGATAAAACCTGCTGCCATAGGGCCGATTCCCTGTCCGACATCTCCCCCCAGGTAAAAGGTACTGGTTGCAACTCCGCTGCGTTCCTTACCTACCTGCTTAATGCATTCTGTCTGCAGGGCCGGCTGTACAGAGCCCTGTCCGAGAGCCCGAATCACGCCACTTAGCAGAATGACTGCCAGACACCCTTGCGGAAAACGACTCGCTATAGCCAACATAAACATCGATGTCGTTGCGCAGATCAGTCCCGGAAATGCGACAATATACAGTCCCTTTTTATCCGCCAGCTTGCCTGCAAACGGTCTGACCAGAAAAAGTACAATCGCATTGATGGTAAAATAGATACCGATATTGGAGATACCAAGCAGTTTTGAATAAGTCAGCAAATAGGTGGAAATCACGCCATTTGTGAACGAAAGGATGCCTCCGACCAATGTATATCTTAAAGCACTGACTGCTATCAGCTCTCCCAAACCAAGTTTCCTGATTACTGCTGTTTTACTCTTCTTTTCGTCCTTAAGAAGAAAGAATAGAACAGCTGCCATGATGCATAAAATCCCTGCGACATAGAATACACCCTGTAGTCCGAAGATATCTGCAACATAAATTCCAAATCCCGGCGCTGCTGCTGAGGAAATCACATTTGCAAGACCAATATATCCGATTCCCTCTCCCATTCTGGAGCATGGAATATATTCTGCGGTCAGAGCCATGATTGCTGTACTGCTGACAGCGAAGCCAACTCCATGTACAATTCTTGCTATCACTATCACAGCGATCTGATTCGAAATGGTATATGCAAAGCATCCTGCTGCCATCATCAGAATAGCAATTCTCATCAATTTGAACTTACTGAACTGATCGGCCAAGGCTCCGCAAAAGGGTCTGCATACCAAGGACGTAATTGAAAACAATCCGGAAACGACTCCTGCTACAGCACTGGTTACCCCCACAGAGCTTCCCGTCAAAAAGGAGATCAAAACTGTGACGATCATATAAAAGCTGAAAGAGGTAATCATATTTGTGACACAGAAACAGGTATAATTTTTAGTCCATAGTTTTTCTTTACTCATATTTTCCCGATATTCCTAATAATTCCAATCCACACCATTCTTTTCTCTGTCCAGTATTATCTGTTTTGCAAATTCCTTCATATCCGGACTTCCCACATGCTTGCGGATAATCTGCATGATTTCACCATCCAGATTCTCTACCGCTCTTGTGTTTTCTCCCAAAAGCATGGTTGTACAGGAATCCGGTCTGACAGATACCCATTGCTGCCCGTTTGCTTCACCCGGAATTCCGGTTTTGACAAAGCCCATAAAGGTGCTCATAAACTCATTTTCCAGCTTATGACCCGCTGATGTCACATCGGTATAGGGAACTCTGTCCACGTTATGGAAAAGGAATGGAATATCGGCACAATGCCATGCTTCCGTTGTACCCTTCATCTGAAACTTCGGTGCAAATAAATACAGATAGGAAGCGGCCTGTTCACTACGCTTTCTGATATATTCGATGGTGGGGATTCTGCACAGGCTGTCCTCAACCAGCAGCGCAATTCCTTCTTTATCCGGGAATGCGTTTTTGAATACTTTAAGGATCTGATCGGTGTCATCGCCAAAGGTTTCACGGAGCAGATGAGACTGTTCCGCTTCGGAAAGCTGCTCTGTCTGTGCCAGATCATCCCGGCTTGCAAATTCTGCAAATGTACTTCCGGCAATCACCGGAATATGGAGTGAAAATTCTGCCATTCCATTTTCTCTCGGATCGCCAATATACCATTCGTTTTTTATTGGTAACCAGACAACAATCCGATCCTGCTCTAAAAGCTCCTTCTGAACCTTATTGAAAGCCATAATTAAATGCTGATAGGAAATCTTTTCCAAGGTTTCCACATCTTCCGGTTTGATATCCAACTCCTTCAGCATCCTGAGAATAATTTCCCTGTGGTCTTCCTTGCTATCCCTGCCTCCTTCATGAATACCGCTCATAATGATTCCTTTATGGAATAGCCCTTCTGCATCCGGAATCTGTAATAAGGTCTGTACCTTTCCACCCCCACCGGACTGTCCGCATATGGTTACATTTCCCGGATCTCCCCCGAAGGCTTCAATGTTCTGCTGTATCCACTGCAATGCCGCCACAATATCGGCCATTCCGGCATTCCCCGAATTCCAGTACTTCTCACCAAAAGAGGACATATCCAAAAATCCGAGGATATTAAGACGATGGTTCAGCGTTACAACTACAATATCCTCGTTCTTAGCCAGCTCGTCTCCTTCATAAGCAACCTGTTCAATCGAAGAGCCATCTGCAAATCCGCCTCCATGCAGCCATACAAATACCGGTTTTTTCTGTTCCGGATGAAGGCTCTTTGTCCATACATTCAGATACTGACAATTTTCATTTTCCGGCCAGAAACGGTGAGGAATATAGACCTCTCCGGACGGAACCGGTGTGCCATTTGTCGGACAGACATATCCATAGCTTACTGCATCTTTAATGCCCTCCCATTTTTCCACAGGCTCCGGCATCTGGAAACGCTTAGCATTCGCATATTTAATTCCATAGAAGCAGTAAACATCTCGGCTGAAAAATCCTCGTATCTTTCCTTTATCTGTTGTTACCACGGTATCCTCATTATTATATTTAAAATTTCCCATATTCTGCTTTCCTTTCCTCGTGTCTTTGTAATCGTTCCGGTTTCTTCTGTTATACCCTGCGCATCTTAACGATTTCCTATGATACTGCCAGAATGATCCCATAATCTTCATTCTTTATCTGTCTGCAGCTTCTGATACAGACGGATAAACTGTTCTGCCATGATCTCAACCGTTTCCGTACTCATCATCTGATCCTCCGCATGCATCAGAAGCAGATCATACGTGTGATTCTCTGCTCCGGACTGCAGCATCATCAATTCTGTGTGGATCTTATGGCCGTATACATATGACATATGCCCGTTTTTCATCAGTACCTCTGCTTCATCCAGCTTTCCCTCTGACGCTTTCCGTACTGCTTCAATATAACTGGATCTGGCATCACCCACCTGTGCGATCAGACTGCAGCATTTCATTTCCAGTTCTTTCTTCATATCTATGCTCCAATCATTTCTTTTGCCATTGCAAGAACCTTTTTTCCGTTCATTGTGCCATAATCCATCTGGTCAATCACCACGATTGGGATATTCCGGCACTGCTCCTTAAGCTTTTCCAGCTTATAACGGATCTGCGGTCCTAAAAGAATGACATCTGCACGCTGCTTCACCTCATCCATATCCAATACGGAATACGCTTCAATTTCACATTGGTATCCTGTCCTCTCTGCTTCTTCCTTCATTTTATGAACCATCAGGCTTGTAGACATTCCCTGCGAACACATCAAAACAATACAATCCATTATGCTCACCTCCTCGTAGGAATCATTCCTCTTACTTTCATAACCTATCTTAGTTTTTTTGTTTTCTGCTAACAATCCAGTATATTACCGCTTCCATAAGTGCCCTTTGCTTCCCTGCTGAAGAAAATGGCTGCTCAAAAAACAAAGAGTTCGCAAGCGAACTCTTTGCGCGCGAGCGGTGTTGCAAAGCAACTAATTTCCTCTCCGCGAGCTGCGCATCCCTACGGAGCTTTTTGCTTTATAGGAAATTCCGGCGGAATTTCCTATAAAGTAAAAAAGGTAGCGATTCCGTCATACAACACATGACTGCGAATCGTTACCTATTAATCGTTACCTTTTATTCATTACCTTTTTATTTGTTTAGAAGCTTCATGAACGTCTGAAAATCCTGATTTTCCAGCAGCTTTCTTACTTTATCCTCATCCGTAACAAACCGGCATATGGAATGGAAAAGCTCTGCCGTATTTCGTTTGTTTTCATGCCTGCCGGCAGACGACAATATCACCAGCTGTACCTTTTGCCTTTCCCACATCACCGGCTTTTTTAAAATCGCCACGACAGCAATCATTCTGTCCGTAACGAGCCTGCATGGATGAGGCACGGCTGCCAGGAAACCAAAATCCGTACTGTTACTGCGCTCCCTCTGCAAAACCGCATCGCAGAAGCTTTCCGGCAGATCAATCTTTTCTTTCATTTTCCTGCAGATATTCTGAATCACCTCCTGCCAGTCCTTTCCCTCTATCTCCGTAAAGAAAAGCCGTTCATCAAAAAAGGATTCCATATAGGAGTTGCGGGGCTGCTTCATCTCCGTCTCGATACGAAACAGCTCATCATCCGTAACGTAGTTCGGAATCATAATGATCGGAACGGAAAGATCCCGGTTCACCGGAACCGTAGACAGAATATAGTCAATCCTGCTCATATCCTGGCTCGCAAGATCCTCCAGATGACATGTCATTATTTTTCTTGCAAACCTGTCAAATTTTTTCTTCAGATAAAAACACAGATACAGAGAAGAAACATCATCCGAGGTACAGATTAAAATCACCGGCTTCTCATCAAACTCTGATTTATTCTGCTCCCAATAATACATTTCAAACAATAATGCAAAATATCCTGTTTCATCCTCAGACAAAGAAATTCCATACTCTTCTTCAACGATCTTCACGGCCTGCTGTGCAAGCATGTAGGACTCGATATATTGATGTCTGATATCAAGAAGGAGCGGATTTTCCAGCCGGATTCCGTAACGGATCCGGATATCCAGTATCTTCAAATGCTTGCAGGTCTCCATTCTCATCAAGAGATTGCTGCGCAGATCAATCTTATAATTGTTATAGATATTATCAAATATGCTGTCCGCAATCCGGCTGATAAATACCGGCGTAATGAAATTCTGGGTTCCTCCAAGCTTCCCTCTCAGCAGGTTTCCATCTAAATAGACCTGTATACAGACGATCTCATTCTCATTGTTTTCACAGATTTCACCCGACTCCTCCAGCATCCGGTACACCTTTTCCGCCATCTCGCAATTCACCCGGGGGATATCTTCATATCTTTCCACCATAAACCCATGCTTCATCCGATGCTTCATTACCAGAAGATAATCCATCAAACTATCCAGTCCCTGTGAAGAAATACACAGCCCGGGCACCTTTAATACCAGATCCGCCATTCTTTTTTCTTCCTCAGGGTCTTCCTCTCTCCATCCATACCAATCATGATTCTGACGAAGAAAATAGTTCAGGATACATTGTCTTTTCTGGAATTCTGTTCCCTTGATCTGTACCCCTCTTGTTGTCTTCTCCAAAGAGAGACGATACTGCTGCAGAATAACCTCGATTTCCTTTAATACGGCCGAAATTGTTTTCTCCGAGACATAAAGCAGTTCTCCAAGATCCCTTCTCTTTACATACCCTCTCTGATTTAAAAGATAGCTTAAGACAAAGCTGATTCGCTCATCCCAGAACTGAGGAATGGTTTCCGTCAGCTCCCTTTTATTTAAGGTAAGCCATTGTTCAAACCGATTCGGATCGCAAACGGTCAATTGATATCCTTTGCCCTTTTTAACGGCAATGTCTGCCGAGGCCTCGTGAATATCCTGCATCAGACTTCCCATCAGTCCTCTGCAGGTTTTTTCACTGATCTTCAGCTTTGCTGCAAGCTCGCTGCCTGCAATGAATGTGCTTTGTGGCAAGCATTCTAAAAGCTCCAATTTCCTCTTATTCATCATCGGCTTTATTTCCTTTCCCTCAGGCTCTCTCTCCGTTTCCGTCCATCCTTCAGATCTTTTCTGTCCATTTTGCGATCCTTATAATTCGTTTTTCTCCTGTTCCATAATCACACGAAATGCCTCTGCATCAATCTCTTCCCCGCGAAAGAGCTTGTTCCGATGCTCCTCACTGATCCTGTGGATCACACGGCATGGATTGCCAGCCGCAACCGTCCATGATGGTATATCCCTCGTAACAACGCTCCCTGCTCCAATTACCACATTATCTCCGATATGCACTCCGGGACAGATCACGGTACTTCCTCCCAGCCACACATTATCTCCAATCGTAACCTCTTTGCCATATTCAAAGGCAGAATTACGCGTGTCCGGATGAATGGGATGGCCTGCCGTGTAGATTGCCACGTTCGGAGCCATCTGACAGTTATCACCGATCTTCACCTTAGCAACATCAATGATCGTACAGTTATAATTGGCAAAGAAATTTTTCCCGACCTCAATATGGGAACCGTAGTCACAGTAAAAGGGCGGATTAATAAATGCACCATCCGACTTACCCAGAAGCTCCTTGACGATCTGGGAAATTGCCTGCAGATCCGATCGGTCAGAAAAGTTAAGTTTCTGCAGAATTTTTCTGCACTCAATCATCTCTTCCATAACCGCCTCATCTGCCACATAAGCAAGCTGCATATCTCTTCTCTGTTTCATATCCATTGTTCTAATTCTCCGTTTCTGTTAAATTTTCGTATCGATTCAGCCATTTATATTGACGGTAATGCCGGAATACGGCCGACAGATTACCAGTCCGTTCAGATTTAGAATAAAGTATAACATAAGCGTCGGCAATTTCAATACAAAAGCTTCCCTGTGTAATATTTTCGACACAACGGTTTACTTTATTCCTAAAATATATTAGAATTATGCTGTATGCAAAAAGAAGGAACTTTGCACGATCCAATGAATATCGTGTCAAACAGTTACCAAAATAATAAAGGAGAGACGTAACATGAGCATTTCACCATTACAGAAAGCCAGATATGAGTATGCTCCCAAGCTTCCGGGCATGCTCAGACACGGAATTGCAGATATCTGTGTTAAGGAAGGCGAGGAAACACAGAGTGTTGCTGATCAGGAGAAGATCAAGGCACTTTTCCCGAATACCTATGGTAAGAAGGAAATCACTTTTGAGAAGGGTCAGAACACTTCCGATATGAAGAAGCAGATCGTCGGCGTTATCCTTTCCGGCGGACAGGCTCCCGGCGGACACAATGTTGTCTGCGGCTTATACGATGCATTAAAGGCAACCAACAAGGAGAACGAGCTTTACGGCTTTAAGGGTGGTCCAAGCGGACTGATCGAGGATGATTACATCGTTATGACGGACGAATACATCAACCAGTTCCGTAACACCGGTGGTTTCGATATCATCGGATCCGGCAGAACCAAGCTTGAAACCAACGAACAGTTCGCAGTTGCTGCTGAGGTTTGCAAGAAGCATGGCATTACCGCTATCGTAATCATCGGCGGTGATGATTCCAATACCAACGCTGCTGTTCTCGCAGAGTACTTTGCAGCACACAACACCGGCGTTCAGGTAATCGGATGCCCGAAGACCATCGACGGTGACTTAAAGAATGAAGATATCGAATGCTCCTTCGGTTTCGATACCGCAACCAAGACCTACAGTGAAATCATCGGTAACATCGAAAGAGATGCAAACTCCGCTAAGAAGTACTGGCATTTCGTTAAGGTTATGGGACGTTCCGCTTCCCATGTTGCCTTAGAGTGTGCTCTGGAAACCCAGCCGAACATCTGTCTGATCTCCGAAGAGGTTGCAGCCAAGAAGATGTCCCTTTCCGCAATCGCTGATTACATTGCTGATTCCGTAGCTGCAAGAGCTGCCAAGGGAATGAACTTCGGTGTTGCAATTATCCCCGAAGGTGTTGTTGAATTCGTACCGGAATTCTCCGTATTAATTCAGGAAATCAACGAGCTTCTTGCCGGAAGCAAGGCCGATGCCTTCAACGCACTTCCTACCTGGGAAGAAAAGTACGCTTTCATCGAGAAAGGCTTAACCAAGGAATCCATGGAGGTATTCGCAATCCTTCCTCAGGCCATCCAGCAGCAGTTATTCCTTGAAAGAGATCCTCACGGAAATGTTCAGGTTTCCCTGATCGAATCCGAGAAGTTATTCTCTGCTCTTGTTAAGGATAAATTAGCAGCAAGAAAAGCAGCCGGAACCTACAATGGTAAGTTCAGTGCCCTTCATCACTTCTTAGGCTATGAAGGAAGATGCGCTTTCCCTTCCAACTTTGACTCTGATTACTGCTACTCCTTAGGCTACAATGCATTCATGCTCATCCAGTATGGTTACAACGGCTACTTATCCAAGGTTTCCAACCTTTCTGCTCCCGCAAGTGAATGGGTTGCAGGTGGTATGCCGATCACCAAGATGATGAACATTGAAAGAAGACATGGCGAAGACAAGCCGGTTATCAAGAAGGCTCTTGTTGAGCTTGACGGTGCACCGTTCAAGTACTTCGAGGCTCACCGTGAGGAGTGGTCTGTAGATACCTGCTTCAAGTATCCCGGTGCAATCCAGTACTACGGACCGACCGAGGTTTGCGATATCACAACCGTGACTCTTGCTCTTGAGCAGGCAAAATAAATTGCTTATATGCAGCTTTAAAATCTGATAAATCATTATAAGCAAAACAAATCCCACAGATCCTTCCTGTAATAAGGAAGCTTCTGTGGGATTTCTATATTACTCCTCCGGTTTGCTGACAGACCGCTCTATTATATTCAACAGGTGCTGCTGCCGGCAGCTCCGGAATCGGCTCATTTTTAACACATTCGCTGCTCGGCCAAAATTTCCTACAATATTAAACAGATTCTTTCACATAAACCTTGCTCCGTCAAAGTATCTGATCCAGCACCCTGGCAATCTCCTCGATGCTGATTGGTTTGATGATATGTCCGTTCATGCCGGACTCAATCACCTTCTTCCTATCCTCCTCGAAAACATTCGCCGTCACGGCTACAATCGGAATATTAGCTTTCTTATTGTCAGCCAGAGTTCTGATTTCTCTGGTGGCGGTGTATCCATCCATTCTCGGCATCTGAATATCCATCAGGATTAGATCATACTTGTCTGCCGGTTCTTTGTCAATTGTCGCAACCGCAATATCACCATCCTCTACACTATCCACCGTCATGCCGGTCTCTTCCAGAATAGTCGCAGCAATCTCCCGGTTCAGTTCATTGTCTTCAACCAGAAGTACACGCTTACCGCTGTAATCGTAGCACTTTGTCTTTTCTTCTTCCTTAACCGGCTCATCAACAAGGCGGAAGTTCAGTGTAACCCTGAACAGGGAACCTTTGCCCTCTTCACTCTCTACCTGTATGTCACCGCCCATCATATCCACGATATTCTTTGTGATAGTCATACCAAGTCCCGTGCCCTGAATTCCACTGACGGTAGAACTATATTCTCTGGAAAACGCATCAAATATATGCCCGATAAACTCCTTCGTCATACCAATGCCATTATCCTTCACAGAAAACTCGTATGTTGCATAATGCTTCAGACTACAAGGCTTTTCCATCAAACGTATCATGATATCTCCGCCAGACTGTGTGAACTTGATGGCATTACCTACAATATTCAGCAGCACCTGATTCAGACGAAGCTTATCCGTCAGCACGTCCTCGTGTACAACATCCTGTGCGTCAACAAAAAGATTTAAGTTCTTTGAATTAACAAGGCTCTGAATCATCGTTCTAAGATCATGCAGCAAATCCGGTATGTGCACGGCCTTCTCATCAAGTTTTACTCTGCCACTCTCAATCCGGCTCATATCCAGAATACTATTGATCAGGCTCAGCAGATGATTACTTGATGTACTGATCTTTCTAAGACAATCTTTCACCTGCGCAGGATCATCCAGATGCATTTGTGCCAGCGTCGTAAACCCAATAATGGCATTCATCGGTGTACGGATATCATGAGACATATTGTTAAGGAATGTTGTCTTTGCCTTGTTGGCCTGCTGTGCTGCTTCCAGAGTCTGCGTCAAGAACTCCTTCTGTTTCAGATCCCTCGTCCTCTCCTCTGTAATATCACGAACAACATACAGGGTTTCCACTGCTCTTCCATTTTTGTCTCTGCGTTTCACAATAAAACGGGCCTGCATCCACTGGCCTGTAGGTGCTTTGTAATCCGTTGTTACAGTGTTTACCTTTTCGAGTCTGTCAGCCAGTGTATTCAAATCCAGGAATTCACGCAACGGTTCTCTGAATTCCGATTCCATAAAGGTTTCTATGATCGTATCCTCTACATCATCAAAAGTACCTTTACTTGCAACAACCATTCCCATGAGCGGCACACTGGTTAGTATTTCATATTCATGAGTAATGATATCCGCCTGGAAAATTGTGGAGTAAATAGTTGACAGAGAATTAATAACCTCTGCATGCTCTTTTTCTCCCTTGAGCCGTTCTTCTTCAAGTACCTTTTCTCTCTTTTGATTTTCTTTCTGTTCTTCTACAATCTTATCGATAAGCTGGAATCCTGCTACAACATTATCTGTATCACCGACTCTTCTGAAATCATACTGGTAGTGATGCTCTACACCATCTTCTATATTACGATAAGTGCCAACACATTTATCCTGACTGGCGAATATCTGTCTGATATTTTTGACATTCAGCGTTTCCTTTATTCGCTTCTTATCATCCGGATGGACGGTTTCACGCACCCAGCGGTCAACAACGGCATCAAACTGGAATGTCTGACCGTTCACATCTCTGATCGCTCTTACATTATAGTTATCGTCAAGTCTTATAGCCCGTGCAGTTCCCTCACTCAGGTTTGCAACAAATACATTTCTGAAGCTCTGGGACAAAGCATTGATAATTGCAAGCTGTTCTTTGTGTGATTCATCCTGCTTCCTACACTTAACAACAAAACTTGTTATATCGGTAAGCGTCCCCTGATAAAACGTCTCATTCCCCACCGTAACCCGAGAGGTGGAGTCGGATACCCAGATATAGCCATTCTTGCCTTTCATGCGGTATATGGCATCTATCACATTTTCATTGGAGCTTTGCTTTAACATCTCTACATATTGCTCAGTGGTGTCCGTATCCTCCGGATGCAGCATGTTAATGAACTTGTTATCAAATTTTGTTTTAATCTCTTCCCTTGTCCAGCCAAACATCTCGCAGAAACGATCGCTGATATAGAGGAAAGGATACCCTTCCTCTGCAGCACATCTGTGATATCCGCCCGGCATATTTTCAAGAGTTGATTGGGAAAACCAGTTCAAGCGTTCCAGTTCCGCATGACGATCGATAAACTCTGTCATATCCTTACAAATACTGAGAATGGCAAGTCTGCCATCCTCAGCACGTATCACCTTGCCCTTATCCACGGTCCACAGGGAAGTCCCGTCTTTTTTAGGCATGCGGTAGGTAACGTTATAGGTCATTCCCTCATAGAACTCACCATTATTAAGTTCCTTCACCACACGTTCCATATCATCCGGGTGTATGGTATTTGCCACCTTACCATGAATGCCGGCTATAAGATCATCGACATCTTCGTATCCCAACATATATGCAATTTTATTGTTCGCATAATATATCGGGAATCCGTCCTCACAGTAACCGCCAATCGTACCGGCGTCTTTTTCTTCGGACAATTCCAGTATCAGGGATTCATTTGTTTTATTGGGTATAGTTGTCAGCATAATTCCACCTTTGTTTCAAATCAATGTAACTATTCAGTTACTCCTTCTCCTGCATTCCGGGCAAATACCTTTAAATGAAATATCATAATTCAAAAATTCCATTCCGTGGGTGTCATGAATCCTTTCCAGCAGATCCGGTATTTCATCCATATCCACGTCAAACACCTCATTGCATTTGATACACCGGACATGATAGTGACTTTTCAAAGTAAAATCGAATCGGTTCGGCCCATCCGGCACTTCAACCCTTCTCAGTGCACCTTCTTCTGCCAATATGTCAAGATTCCTGTATACCGTTCCCTTTCCTATGGTAGGATATGCTTTCTTAATAAATTCATACACTTCATTTGCTGTAACATGTCTTCTCATCTCATATACAGCGTTTCGTACCAGTTCCTTTTGAATAGTATTTCTTCTATTTATCATCCGCCCTCCTTATTAGGATTTATTCTTAATAAAGATTTTATCCAGTTCTCTGCTTTTTGTCAACTCAAAAAAGATCCAATGCATCATTTTCTATGCACTGGATCTTTTTCTCATATGCATGACAACAAAAAACCTGCTGCTTACGATGCTGCCTTTGCATACTCTGATAATTTCTGTTTCGCATCGGGACTTAAATGCTTCGGAACCCGAATCTGGATAACCGCGTATTCGTCTCCCTTCTGCGAAGGATTTTTCATCGATACAATTCCTTTGCCCTTAAGCCGGATCTTCGTACCGGACTGCGTACCTTCCTTAATTCTACAGCTTACCTTGCCGGTAAGTGTCGGTACAATCGCCTCACCACCAAGGGCTGCCGTTTCAAAAGGAATTTCCACTGTTGTGTAAAGATCCACACCCTTTCGTTCAAACCCTGGCTTGTCGCGAACGGTTACCTCAAGAAGCAGATTCCCTGCTTCCCCTCCGTTCGAGCCCGGCATACCCTTTCCCTTCAGGCGGATCTTCTGTCCGGAATCAATTCCTGCCGGAATATGCACTTGCAGAGACTGATCGGTTCCATCCGGTGAACGAAAACGGATCACCTTGTCCGCGCCAAGTGCCGCCTCTTCAAAGGTAACCTCCACCTTTGCAAGCACATCCTCGCCCTCTCTTGCACGGGCACGTCGTCCTCTGCCACGTCCAAACAGATCCTCCTCGTCTCCGAAGCTGCTGTGGAAGCCACCGCCACCAAAGCCACTGCTCTTAAAGCCGCTTCCAAAGATTCCATCAAAGATATCATCCAGGTTATCCCCCGTATAATGAAATTCCTGATAATTACCGCCGGGATCACCGTGAAAATGAAAGCTTCCATTTCCAAAGCCCTGTCCTCCAAAGCCTCCGGCTCCGGCACCTGCATTTCCGTAAGCACCCCCCTGGGAAGCTCCCTCTTCAAATGCAGCATGACCAAACTGATCGTATAATTTACGTTTTTCTTTATCACTTAACACATTGTAGCTTTCGGTAACCTCTTTAAAAAGTTCCTCTGCCTGTGGATTGTCCTTATTCATATCAGGGTGATATTTTTTCGCCAGTTTCCGGTAGGCTTTCTTGATTTCTGCATCGGTCGCTGTCCTTGAAACTCCCAAAACTTCATAATAATCTCTCTTTTTCGCCATAACTGTCACCCTCTTTCTGATCTCCTGCTATTTCTGCTTTCGCCATTTACTTTTAAAAGTATCGTAACGATTCTGAATAGTTACAAAGTATCAACAAATAGAATCGCCCCGAGATACTCCCGGGGCAAATTCCAATTCTGACTATCAGCCTTCAATTGCGACATGTTTCCTGGTTTCTACGGTTTTGGCTTCCTTCTTAGGAACATCCAGCTTCAGGATACCATTTTCAAACTTCGCATGAATATCTTCTTCTGTAATAACATCGCCTACATAAAAGCTCCGACTCATAGTTCCGGCATAACGTTCTCTGCGGATATATTTGCCCTTCTTGTCGGATTCGTCTTTGTCAAGACCCTTAGTAGCTGTAATGGAAAGATATCCATTCTCAAGCTGTACCTCGATCTCATCCTTCTTAAATCCCGGTAAGTCTACGATAATTTCATATCCATCATCCAATTCACGGACGTCCGTCTTCATGACGTTCTTTGCATGTTTGCCATACAGCTCCTTGTTCACATCCGGAAATGCAAATCCATCCATAAAGTCATCAAAAATATCTCTTCCAAATACACTAGGCATCATCATAAGTCATTCCTCCATTCATATAATCTGTATTATGATTGTTAAATTTCATTTTGAACTCGGTAGTAAATCTGATCTGCAATTTCTTCTTATTTAGGAAGTTCATCACGGATCCTTGATCCCCTTTCCTTTGTTCTAAGTGTAATATAACACGTATTATTAGCACTGTCAAGAGGTGAGTGCTAATTTTTTGTGAACTTTCTGTGAACAAAAAAAGACGGGTTTCCCCGTCCTTTTATGACCTTCTTTTATTTCTTCTCATCCAGCAGCATCACGCCCTCTGCCGGGTTATGGTAAACCTGTGAGCTGCTGAACGGACGAAACCCTTATGAATTATGATTCCGGCATCGGTCTGTCCTCCATTGCGACCATTGCTGAAAAATACCATGGAATCGCCCAGTTATCAAACACCGATAAGGAATTTCTCATTAACATTGTTATGGACAAATGATCTCCCTATTTCTTTAAGAAAGAAAAGAAGCCTTCCTTCTGGTAGGGTTCGCTGCTGATGCCGTTTAAGGTATAGCCGGTGTTCTTGATGACTTCGGCAAGCTTTGTCTCATCGAGAGCCTCTTCACTTATAATCTCGGTCTCGCCCTTTGCATGGGAAGAAGATACCTTCTTTACTGCAAACGCATTGCGGATCGCATCATTTACATGAGATTCGCACATTCCACACATCATTCCATCAATTTTTAATACTGTCTTTGTCATTTTCTTTTCCTCCATTTTTTAATTATTTAATAGATAATACTTTGTATCCTGCTTCGTCTACCACCTTTTTGATCTGCTTTTCATTTAAGGTGCCTGCCATCGTCAGAATCGCGGTTCCTTCTTTATGACTGACCACCGCTTCCAAGACCTCCGGAAGTGCTTTCAAAGCAGCTCTTACATGGTTTTCACAGTGTTCACACATCATGCCTTTGATTTTGACCGTCACGGTCGATTCAGTTAATCCATCTATTGTACTGTTTGTACCCTCTACTGCACTGTTTGTTTCCTCTATTGCACTGTTTGTTCCACACTTCTGTGCAGATTGATTTTCTGCTGCTTGCAATACAGCTGTGTTTTGATCGCTTTGCAACGGTATCTTTGCATCATGCTGTGACTGTGGCGATTTATTTTTGTTGACCGTTTTGGTCGTTTTCTTACGAAGCGGTCTGTCATGGGAATCATCATGCACCTTACACAGATTCAACCGCAGTGCATTCGATACCACGCAGAAGCTGGAAAGACTCATAGCCGCTGCACCAAACATCGGATTTAAGGTCAGTCCGAACGCAACGAAACAACCTGCTGCCAGTGGAATTCCGATAATATTATAAATAAATGCCCAGAACAGGTTCTCATGAATGTTCCGCAGGGTTGCACGGCTGAGACGAATTGCTGCCGGCACATCGGACAGGCGGCTCTTCATCAGCACCACATCGGCTGCATCAATCGCAACATCGGCACCGGCTCCAATGGCAATTCCCACATCCGCACGGGTAAGCGCCGGAGCATCATTGATTCCATCACCAACCATAGCGGTCACGCCCTGTTCCTTCAATCTGCGGATCACGCTCTCTTTTCCATCCGGAAGCACACCTGCAATAACTTCATCCACGCCTGCTTTCTGACCAATTGCCTTAGCGGTGCGCTCATTATCCCCGGTCAGCATAATCACACGGATTCCAAGCTTCTGTAATTCCTGAATGGCCTTCGGGCTGTCTTCCTTCATGGTATCTGCTACAGCAATCATGCCTATTGCATTTCTATTCTTTGCAAATAAAAGTGGTGTTTTTCCCTGCTCTGCAAGGTCTTCTGCCTGCTTACGAAGCTCTTCCGGGATGCCGGTCTGTTCACTGATGAACTTCAGGCTTCCTCCCAACAACGGCTCACCATTGCATATCGCACGCAGTCCATTTCCGGGAAGTGCCTCAAAATCTGTAACCTCAGCCGGTTCCATGGAAAGCTCTGTCCCACGCTGGATCACTGCTTTTGCAAGCGGATGCTCACTCTTTGCTTCCAAAGCAACAGCCATTGCAAGAAGTTGACCTTCGGTTACATTTTCTGCAGGAATCACATCGGTAACCTTCGGTTTCCCTTCGGTGATCGTTCCGGTCTTATCCAATGCAACGATCTGTACTTTTCCGGCATTTTCAAGGATTGCAGCGGTCTTAAATAAGATACCGTTCTTCGCTCCCACACCATTTCCGACCATAATCGCTACCGGGGTTGCAAGTCCTAACGCACACGGACAACTGATCACCAGTACGGAAATTCCTCTTGCCAGCGCAAAGCTGAATTCCTTTCCAATCAAAAGCCATACGATAAAGGTTACCACAGCAATGGAAATGACCACCGGTACGAACACACCGGATACTTTATCTGCAATCTTAGCAATCGGAGCCTTGGTTGCTGCTGCATCACTCACCATTTTAATAATCTGGGAAAGTGTTGTATCTACGCCAACCCTGGTTGCCTCGCAGCGGATAAATCCCGACTGGTTGATCGTGGCTGCGGATACGCCGTCCCCAACCGTTTTATCCACCGGAATACTTTCTCCGGTAAGCGCTGCCTCATTGACGGCACTGCTTCCTTCTAGGATCACGCCATCCACCGGAATGTTTTCACCCGGACGGACTACAAAAATATCTCCCTGATGTACCTGTTCGATCGGAACCGTAACCTCCTGACCATCTCGTACAATCGTTGCATTCTGCGGTGCAAGCTTCATCAGACTCTTTAAAGCATCCGTCGTTCTTCCCTTGGACTTGGCTTCCAGTGTCTTACCGACGGTAATCAGGGTCAGAATCATCGCTGCCGATTCAAAATAAAACTCATCCATGTACTGCATAACGGCGTCCATGTCTCCGACCGTCTGTGCCTTTGTCATCATAAACAATGCATACACACTCCAAAGGAAGGATGCCGAAGATCCCAACGCTACCAGAGTATCCATGTTGGGCGACCGGTGAATCAGCCCCTTAAATCCGCTGATAAAGAACTTCTGGTTAATCACCATAATAATGACCGTCAGCAGAAGCTGTACCAGTCCCATCGCCACATGATTTCCATCAAACCAGTGGGGCAGCGGCCAGCCAAACATCATGTGTCCCATTGAAAAGTACAGCAATCCCAGAAGAAATACCACAGATGCAATCAGTCGCTTAAGCAGAACCGGTGTCTCGTGGTCTGCCAGCGCATCCACATCATTCTGCATGTCGCCATCCCGATTTCCTTCTCCTGCGTTTCCACCCTTTTTACTCGCTCCATATCCGGCCTGCTGCACCGCCTTAATAATAGCATCCGGTGCTGCCGTTCCATCCACTGCCATGGAATTGGTCAAGAGACTTACATTACAGACGGTTACTCCCGGCACCTTAGATACTGCCTTTTCCACTCTCGCCTGACATGCAGCACAGCTCATTCCTGTTACGTTATATTGTTCCACTACTCTGTCACCTTCTTTATTTGATCTTTTATTTATGTGAAAATATGGTTGTAATTATTCAGAACCAATTTGTAGAACCAAATGTCTGCTTCGCAGCCGCTTGCTTTTCTTTCGTTCTTTTCAAACTCGC
>CAVJLN010000001.1:0-38403 GCA_963650485.1 Bacteroidaceae bacterium | reverse complement strand
TTTTCTTTCGTTCGGTCATTTCATGAGTTTTTGAATGGTTGAAACAAGTTCATCCACGACCTCATCCCGTCCTTCGCGAATATCTCTTACCACACAGGTATGAATATGTGTCGCAAGAATTTCTTTATTAAAAGCATTCATCGCCGCACTGATTGCAGCCGACTGTACCAGAATGTCATTACAATAAGCATCCTTTTCCAGCATCTGCTGTACACCGCGCACCTGTCCTTCAATTCTCTTCAGGCGGTTAACCAGAGCCTTCTTCTGCTCCTCTGAACGCAAGGTATGCTTCTCCATGCAATGACAACATCGATTGCTTCCTTCTGACTGTGCTTTTGCTTCCGGTTGCTCTTTCGATTCCAGTTGTTGCTCAGATTCTGATTGCTCCATTTGCTCTTGCTGCACCCCTTTCTGTCTTTCTGGTATTTCTTCTTGTTTTTTTTGTTGTATTTTTTCTTGTATTTCTTCTGGTTTTTCTTCTTGCAGTTCCAGTTCTTTCTGTTTCTCTATGTTCCTGTCACTCATCAACGATCCTCCTTTTCTTCTTGTCTACCCATGTCATTACTGCACACTGGGTATAGATGATCTTTTTCACTTTTCACACCCACTGTTCTGCTTGGCACTGGGTATAAACAAGTTTTTTATTCTTCTATGCCCTCACTTCTTCCTTCCATTGGGTATATGCAGACTTTTTATTTCTCTATACCTTCTCTTCTGTCTTCCACTGGGTATATACAAATTTTTTATTCTTCTATACCCCCACTCTTGTTTTCCTCTGGGTATATATTCATTTTCTGCCTTTCTGCACCCTCGGTTCTCATTTTCATTGGGTATATACGTGCATTTTCTTTTCATATGCCCGTGACTTCACTTTGTACTGGGTATTTTCAAAGCCTTTCGTTGTTCATACCCTCCGCTTCAATTTTCACTGGGTACTGCTGAATGATTTCATTCCCTATACCCATCTCGCATCTCTTATACCCCTACTAGGTATTTATAATATACCCCATTGGGGTATTTTGCAAGTCTTTTTTACTTTTTTCAACCAAAGAAGGAGACTTCGAAGCACGTTCCGTTTATTTAAAATGTCAGGATCGGATACTTGCCTCCTTCATCACTTATTTTATTGCGTTGATCGTTTACCGATATCTGGAAAGAAAACTCGATAACAGATATGCCTGTCGAATAGAACACTGCCTAAGACTTACTTTTTGTCACATGACGGCAAAAAGAAACGGTGCAACCCTTTTTACAAAGTTACACCGCACTTCATATCAAAAAATCCTGATCCGGCGTCGCCAGTCAGACGCCTCTTTTTCTTTCTTCCATACCAAGATAAATGGATCCAAGTATTCCCGGATTTTCACCGAGAAGAGGATACACAATATATTCTTCTGTCTGCTCTGTCAGAAGAGGATGAAACACATAACCGTTCAAAAGCCTCTGCACCTTTTCCCTCACCATGGGAAGCAGCACTTTCTGATGCATGACTCCTCCCCATAAAATCACTTTTTCTGGGGAATATACCAGAATATAATTCGCAACAGCCTGTGCCAGATAATTACTTTCCAATTCCCAGACATCTGCATGGTCATTCAGTTCCTGTGCCTTTCGTCCATACCGTTTTTCCAGCGCCTTTCCGGAAGCCAGCCCCTCCACACAATTAGAATGGAAAGAACAGCATCCTCGGAAGGCATCTGTCTGATCCCGGCAGATCATCATATGTCCTGCTTCCGGATGCACCAGTCCATGTACCAGTCCGCCATTCATATAAACGCCGATACCGACACCGGTTCCTACTGTCATATAAATCGCATTGTTACACCCCTTTGCTGCACCATAAACCACTTCTCCAAGTACCGCTGCATTCACGTCCGTGTCAATTCCTACCGGGATGCCAAGTGCTTCTTTCATCTGCTGCATAATGTTCACAAATGCCCAGTCCTCCTTCGGTGTATTGGTGATACTTCCATAAGTTTTAGATGACCGGTTCAAGTCCAGTGGTCCAAAGCAGCCAATTCCAAGCGCCTGCACCTCTTTCTCTTTAAAATATCTGATCAGTTCCGGTATGGTTTCTTCCGGGATTCCTGTTGGAATGGATACTCTGTCGATCAGAATTCCATCCTCCCTTCCGACTGCACAAACCATCTTGGTTCCACCCGCTTCCAGTCCGCCAAATAACATTTTCTGCTCCTTTTTACGCTGTGATAACAGCTTTCGTTTTCAGCCTTTTATAAGATTTCCATTATCTTTATACTCAACATCTCTTTGGCACGGATCATCCATTCCTGAGCTTCATAAAATGGTTTGAGTTCAAACACTCCATAATATAATCCATTTTCTGTTGTCACTTCACAGATTTCAGCATCTATAAGTATACTCATTTCATGTACATTATTCCCCATAAATGCCTGTTCACCGTTTACTGTGAGACTGCCTGTTCCTGCATCAAAGCGTATCTCATTTCCATTGATATCAGCCGTATAACTGATGCTGCCGGCTCCTAATAACTGTACCTGTATGGCATTAAATTTTTCCGGTTTGTATTTCAGTTCACAGGTATTGTCCATGCAAACAGGCTTTCTTGCTTTGAAAAAGCTTTCTATCGGCATCATCCGAAGTCGCAGATCCTCGCCTGACTGCACCAGTGTCAATTTTCTTGGAAGTCCCATCACGCCCTTATAATATCTGCCTCTGTTCTGCGTCCTGAACCACGGCACACTAATCACATCTTCGGTTCCCCAGAAGGTTTGCGCCGCATAGGGAACTTTTGTCTGATAAGCTTCTCTCCTGATTCCGTCTGTGGTAAAGTGAAATCCGTCAAATTCTCCCAAGAAATAAAAGCCATCTGCACTCCAGAATACCCACTTTGATCCGCCGGTCTCAACAAGTATCTCTCTCAGATCCGGGCATTCCCATGCTTTATCCAACTCCAGCGTCTGTGTACACTCCCAGTTCTGCAGATTTTCAGAACGAAAAATGCCAAACTGGTTTCCTTCCAGAAATAAGACCATATAATATGCCTGACTTTTCTCATGCCAGTAAACCTTGGGATCTCTGTTTTCATCTGCGATATGCTCTACGACTGGCAGCTTTATCTTCTTCAGCGTATTTCCGGCGTCAACACTGTATGCCAGATTCTGAGTGAACTTTTTTCCCTCACTCCATTTTGTTGCCCCACCTGCCATCGTGTAGAAAAATAAAAGCGCAGAATTTGGCAGTCCCAACAGTCCCCGTTCATTCACAATACCGCATCCTGAAAACATGGATCCATCCTCATCCGGAAACATTGCCGTATCCAGTTGTTCCCAGTGCAGAAGATCTTTGCTGACTGCATGTCCCCAGCATAAATTTCCCCATTGATTCTGAAACGGATTATACTGAAAGAACAGATGATACAGCCCATTTACATACAGCAGTCCGTTCGGATCATTCATCCATCCTGACTCCGGTGCAAAATGGATCTGTGGTTTATGCTGTATGGTATCCACTTTATCATCTGAAAATCCTATTGCCTCCAGAAACTCCGGTGCATCTGACACCTCTATCATAATCTCCTGCCCTTTCCATTCTTTTACATTGAAAGGCGCATAATACTGAAACTGATATGGAGAATTACCACTTTCAACAGGAATATCAAATTCAAATATTTTTTCACCCCTCGCCCAAATTGCAACTGTTTTACACGGTGCATCCATGCTGATCGGAAAAAGGATGTATTTTTTTTCAATCAAAAAGGATTTCATTCTACACATTCTCCACAAATAATTTTTTCTTAAGCCAACCGACTGCCTTATCAAACCATCCGGCATATTCCTCCCTAAAAAAGCCAATATTGGCATCTTCCGCTTTCAGGGATGAAACACCATGCCAGGTATCTTCCCCTATTTCCAATACAAACGGAATATCAAATGCGGCAAGCCTGCTTGCAAACTGCAGCGAATTATCTACCGGTACTACCGGGTCTGCACATAAATGAAACAGAAAAGCTGGCGGTGTATCTGTTGAAACAAATCTCAGAAGGTTTATTTTTTCATAATCTTCTTTCGCTGGCTGTGCTTTTCCCGTTATATATCGGTTGCAATTTACCATCATTTCTGTCTGTTCCTGATTTAATACACTATGGTTCTCAAAACCGAAATTAGTAACTGCATAACCAAGAATCATAGCAGTTGGTTTCAGCCACTGTGCCGGTACCTGGAACTTTTCTTTCATAAAATCCTGATTCCACATCACACCAAGTGATGCTGCCAGATTCCCGCCGGCAGAAAATCCGCATACCACAATTTTTTTCTCATCAATACACAGCTTTTCTGCATTCCGGTGTAAAAAACACATTGCCTGTGCTAGGTCATAAAGTGCCCCTGGAAATGCTGCCTTTTCACAGATAGAGTAATGAAGTACAAAGGCCTGATAACCAGCGGCCATAAAGCGAAGTGCCACTGCCTCTCCTTCTCTTTCCGTGAAGCCCGCATATCCACCGCCCGGTGAAATAATCACTGCAGGTCTTTTATCACTTCCGATAATCTCCTCATTTTTTCCCATACAATAGGAAGTTAATGTCACATCCTCTCTGTCTTTCCAGAGATTTACCACATTTGTATACATACTTTTCACCTAACCCTTTACTGAAGATGATGTCAGTCCCTCAACGATATATTTCTGTCCGATCAGGAACACGATCAGAATAGGAAGCAATGCTACTGTTACCCCGGCAAGTACCACGGATTTATTACCGGATCCCATATATCCCTTCATTGCCGCTACGCCCAGAGGCACTGTCATCTTTTCCCACTTACTTACAAATACATAAGGAATAAAGTAATCATTCCATATAGAATTAAAATTCAGGATGATCAAGGTAACGATCGTACTTTTCACCATCGGAATCACGATCTGCCAGCATATTCTGAAATGACTGGCTCCATCAATCTTGGCTGCCTCAATAATAGCATCCGGAACTGATGCAATGGACTGCCTCATCAAAAAAATTCCAAACGCATTGAAAGCAGAAATCAGAATAATGGAACTTAATGTATTAATCAGATTCAGCTTGCTCATCATAATATAGACCGGAATGATCGTAGCCTGTACCGGAATCATCATTGACATCAGGAATGCCATAAACCAGAAATTATTGCCTGCAAACTTGATTTTGGCAAATGCATAGGCTGCCATGGAGCAAACAAGAATCTGCGCTGCAATCGTAACTCCAGTAACAATGGCACTGTTCAAAAACATTCTGGCAAACGGAAGATCTGATCTGAACAGCTGAATATAATTTTCAATCATAAAACGTTCCGGCAAAATGGCAGGAGGCAGTTTGAACGCCTCTGCCGGCGTACGCATGGAAGATGAAAACATGTACATAAATGGAATAAATACAATAACACCACCAAGCAGTACCAGTAACGAAATTATAAAGTTAGTTAGTTCTCTTTTCAATTTAGTCATAATGCACCCACCTGTTACTTGTTATGAACTGAACGCATGTAAGTATCATAATCCCAACCACAAAAAACAGTGATATCGCACATGCATATCCCATATCCTGTTTCTGGAAAGCCGTTTCATAAATGTACATCGCAATGGTACGTGTTCCATCCATCGGTTCTCCCTTTGTCATCAGCATCGGAATATCAAACGTTTTCAGCTCAGTAATGACATACATAATCAGATTCAGAAGAATCGTTGGTGTTAACTGCGGTATTGTGATATAAAAGGCCGTCTGTACAATGCCGGCTCCATCCAGGGAAGCTGCCTCAAAATAGTCTTTTGATATATTCTTAATTCCTGCTATGAAAGTCAGCATCGCAAATCCCGTCAACCTCCATACTTCAATTCCAATAATTGTTTTTAAAGCTACTTTACGGTCTGTCAACCAGCCCACAGGATCAAATCCGATTTTCTGAATATAGTAATTCAACAGACCTCCATCCGCAGACAGAATATTTGACCAGATCACTGCGATGTATACCGGTGCAACAATAAGTGGGAAGAAATAAAACAGTCTTACCAGATAGTTAAATACCGGACTCTTTTTATTGGCGATCAGTAATGCCAGAAACAAGCCTACCACAATATTCAGAATGACAGAGAAAAAAGCCAGAAAAATTGTATTTTTCGTAACCGTCCAGAGTCTGCCATCTGTAAATATCTTGGCAAAATTGGAAAATCCTGTCCATTGTGGAGCAGAAAACAGATTATATTTCGTAAATCCCAGATAGACCATTGCTATCACAGGGATCAGTACAAAAACCAAAAACAGTATGATTGCAGGAAATATAAATAAATATCCTGTCAGATTTTCTTTTTTCTTCTTCATAGATTTCCTCTTCCATTCCAAGTACGGCTTTGTTCTGAGGAATCTCTCCACATAACAAAAGCATGATGAGATTCCTCAGGATCAGCCTACCAGACTACTTCAGATCCGCAAATGACTGTTTCAGCTCTGTATCCGCATTTGCTACTGCATCCTGAACGGAACTTGCTCCTGAAAATACAGCACTGAACATGGAGTTTGTAATTCTTTCCAAATCAGAATAATTCATGGGAGAAGGAAGTGCCTTACCACCTTCCAGTGACTCAAAGAACAGCTTTGCATTCGGGCACTGGGATAAATAACCTTCATCTTCCCTTAAGGAGTATCTTACAGGAACACAGGTACCGCTTGCACACTTCTCTTTTCCTGTTTCTACTGAAGTCAGCTCTTTCATTAATTCATATGCTTCTTGTGGATGTTCCGATTTGCTGTAAATTCCTACACCGCCTACACCAAATCCAACTTTGGCATCCTCACTGTTTGTCGGCATCGGCACAATATCTACATCTTCAAACCCATTTGCTTTGTAGCTTGGGAAAGGCCAGATCCCTGTTGCGATCATGGCAACACGTCCTGCTGCGAAGAGACTGGTTGCGTCTGTTGTTGTTTCCGGAACCGGCATACTTTTATCTTCATTGACAAGGCTGTTAAGGAATTCCACAGTTTCTACCGCCTTAGGATCAGAAAGATTAGAATCTGTCCAGTCATCATTAATGTAATCACTTCCATTTGACATAAACCAGCCTGACAGCCATGCCGGAGACAGAGATGTGGCAAAACCATATACTTTGGAGTCGCCCTCACCGGTTGTCAACTGCTTTGCAATACTTCTGAACTCTTCCCATGTCCATCCATCATAAGGAATTTCAATTCCGGCTTCCTCAAACATTTTTGTATTCACATGCATAACCGCATCATTACAGTCTGTAGGAAGTTCATATAAATTTCCATCAATCGTAAATACATCTGTTGTTGAAGTTACAAAATCGTCCATCATTGCCTGGCCGTCAGAATCAGCTGCGATCAGATCATTCAGTGGCAGTAATACATTATTTTTAACCAACATCTGGGTTCCTTCAATCGCTACATGGATGACATCCGGTGCCTGGCCGGACCCAATCTGGATCAGAAGCTTATCACAATATTCACCCCATGTACTTCCTGATGTATAGCTTGCATCAACTTTGCAGTTCGGATGACTGGTTTCAAATCTGTTAATCGCATTTTCAAAGATTTTCTTTTCTTCTTCGTTAGCCATCACTGATACAGAAAGAACAATCTGTTCCCCTGAGGATGTCTGCCCTGCTACATCTTCGCTCGCAGCTTCTGTCGTTTCTCCGCTTCCGGCGTTCTGTCCCTGACTGTTTCCGCATCCACAGAGAGTCGTAAATACCATTACTGATGCAAGTATCATGCTTATCATTTTCTTTTTCATACTTTCCCTCTTTTCCTGTTTGATCGATTTGTTTCATCAATTGGCCTTTTGATAAACGGATTTGTTCTGTATCGAACCGGTTCGATTTTATTGTAAAAATGTTTTCCTTTCACGATTCAAAGACGGATAATACCTCTGATTATCGAGAAGGAATTGGCATTTTTAAGCAATTTGTTTAATAATTTAACATCGAACCCGTTCGTTATACGCACATTGTATAGCATCCTGTTTCTGTTGTCAATAGGATTTATGATTTTCTGTTTTTTATGTTGTTTCGCCTTTTCGCAGGCAGACATCCAGAATTTTTCTGTCGTTTTGGCTGTCTGTTCCGTTGATCTTTTCCACAAGAAGCTTTACAGCTTCTTTCGCAAGCTGCTGAACATCCTGATAAACAGACGTAATGGTAACCGCTCCCATTCTGGTCACATCCGTGCCGTCATATGCTATGATCTTTAATTCTTCCGGTATCTTCCGGCTACGCATCCTGGCCTCCTTCAGATAGGCAACAGCAACCAGATCTGACCCATATACAGCATCAATATCCGGATAGGATGAATAAATATTCTGTACAAAAGCATAAAACTCATCAAAGCTCCATCTGTTCCAAGGTGCTTCTTCTGTACATACCGTAACCCCTGCCTCACAAAGCTTCTTCTCAAAAGCATAGTGATGGAGGTGAGCCGGTGTATTTACATTTCTGCTTCCCATGATCTGCAGTACTTTTTTACATCCGCTGCGAAGCAGTTCCTCTGCAGCAAGGGTTCCACCCTTTTCATGGTCAGACATGACAATCGGAATAGATTCATTGATATAACGATCCAGGCTGACAATCGGCCTTACCACGCCATTATAATCCTCTATATTCAGGGTATGGGTTCCCATAATGATGCCATCCATCATCTGGCGGTTCAGCATATCAATATATTCTTTTTCCCCATTTTCTTCATGAACCGTACTGCAGAGCATGGTTTTATATCCTTCTTTATAAAGCTCCATTTCCGCATATTTGGCAAATGCTCCAAAGAAGGGATGCGCTATATCCGGCAGGATCAGACCAACAATATTGGTCTTGCTGTGATACAGATTTCTTGCAAGCTCATTGGGAATATAATTCAGTTCCTGCATGGCCGCTTCCACTTTTTCACGGGTCTTATCAGATACATAGCCACTCTTATTCAATACCAAAGATACTGTACTGGTCGAAACATGTGCCAGCTTCGCAACATCACGGATTCCTGCCATATCATTTACTCCTGTTCCCTACAATCCTGTTGATTCTGTGGTACTTTCACTGCCATCTGCCGTCTTTGCAAACCGCTTATACAACTCTACATGGTCATAAATACATCTCCAGGAGCTGTGTGCATTCACGGTTGCACAGACGTACTCGTTTCCTGCCGCATCCATTCCATAGCTTACTGCGCAGCTTCCGGACTGTGCCACGAAGCCGGTTTTACCACAGATCACTTCACCACCGGTATCCTTATCCTCAATTCTCCTTAAGAACCAGTTGGAAATCTGGATTCCCTCCGGGTGTTCCGATGTGGATGAGGTTGTATACTTCTTCGTTGACAAAACCTCCCTGCACTGTGGATTATCCATGGCCGCCTCCAGAATCATGGCAATATCATAAACTGTACAATAGTGATTCTCATCGTACAGTCCGACACAGTTCGTAAAATGTGCCGTATCGGAAAGTCCAAGTTCCTTCAGCTTTTCATTCATCATATCTACAAAGGCTTCCTGCGAACCTGCCACATAGGTTGCCAGTCCGAGTGCCGCGTCTCCACCTGAGCAGAGCACTGTCCCGTAGAACAGATCTTCCACGGTAACCACTTCATTATTCGAGAAGCCAACTGCACTGCAATCATGCACATAGCTGTAATTTGTAATTTCCGGTGTAATCTCAAAAGTATCCGACCAGTCTGTTACATGCTCTGCTGCCACAAGCACGGTCAACACCTTCGTCATGGAGGCCGGATTAATTCTTGTATGTGCATCCCGGTCAAAGAGAATGTTTCCTGTTGTAAGATCAATGAAAATACCATTCGTACTCTGTACTTCATCATCTACGGAAGTGGTCGCATTCGTTGTCTGTGCTGTATAAACCTTCTGCTCCTTTGCTGCCTGTTCCTGCTCTTCCTCAGACTGTCCCCGAAGCAATGTCACGTCAGGGAATGAAACCTGAACCCCTAACAAAATAACCTGCTGTTTGTGATCATTTGTCACTAACTGCCGTAATTTAAGGTTCACTTCATCTGCAGATACTTGTCCCTGAGATCCATCCTCTTCTGCCTGTAAATCACCCGTCAAATCTTCCGACACCCGTGTTACATCTTCTGAAGCAGTGGGTGAAGCAGCAACATTTGTGTCAGTTTTGGCTGGGGTGGAGTATCCCTGTACTCTTCGTACAATGCTTCTTCCATTTATCATAAGAATTACCGCAACCAGAATGAATCCGGCAATAGGTATCAGCCTGCGCACCAGCATACGGATCATCTGCTGCTTCTTCTTGCGTCTGCGCATCTCCTCATTCCGCGCATTTCTCCGTCTGCGGCGTTCTTCATATTCTTCATCAAATTCTTCTGCCATTTAACTTCTCCAAAATCTATCGTTCTATCCGTTCTTATTCATTTATCCGTTTTACAAAAGCTTCATCCGTAACAATCACTGGTTTGTTTTCTCTTTATCTGCTTATAATTAATTACTAATCTGACTCCGGCACATACCTGTGATTATAACACAATTACCAAAACCCACACAACCATTGTTTCTTTTGATTATCCGCAATTTGTAACAGTTCAGCCATGCCCATTCATAAGCTGCCGGATTGTACGGATTAGATAATGGCAGTTCAAAAAAGAACCCTCCGATACATCACTATCGGAGGGTTCCATCACTTCTTACTACTTCTAAGTTATTTTTTCTTATTATTTATTTCTTACTTATTCGTTCTTACTTGATTTTTAATCTAATCCAATTACGTGTCTTACAACACCTGACTTGACATTCCGGCTCTTATGCACCAAATGCCTTGTAAGCCTTGTTTAAGAAAATCATGTAGAACACAAGTCCAACAATAGCTGCGATTGCTGCGACTACTGCAAGAACTGCTCCAATGATATTTAAGATCGGGATCAGGCAGAGAACACTTGCTACGATGCTTACAATTGTTGTCCAGAGTACAATTTTCCATGCCTTTTCACCGGATACTGCTGCTTCCTCTGCACCAAAGGATCTTAATGCGGATGCAACGGAAGTACATACATAATAGGTAACTGCTAAGGATAATGCGCTTCCTGCAACACTTAAAAGTGTACCAATTACAGAAGTTCCGGATGTAGACACTCCATTTGCAATACCACTTAATACACTGGACAGAATGGTAAACCAGAACGCCTTTTTGCATTCCGCAATGTCCTTGCCAACGGTCCAGAGACCAACAAGGCTCAGAATGGTAAATACCATGGCTGCAACTGCTGCAATAATATTCACGATCGGAATTACGAACAATACTGTGCATACGATTGTACCAACAGATGCAATAAACATGTTTTTCAGGCCCTTACCTGAATTAGGATAGTTTGACATACTATTTCCTCCTCTTTTTATTATGTAATTATACGCTGCATGATCCATAAATAGTAATATTCCAGCTGCTTTCATGCAATCACCATATTTGTATTTTATCATGTTGAAGTATTGTCTGCAAGTAAATCCTTGGTAATCTCATTAAGTCCATTAAGGCTATCTCATCAAGTATCCGGCAGACAGCTTATAAGCTCTCCGCCAATTTTTCTATTCAGATCCATGCAAATTATGACAAATGGGATTCCGAATAGTTCATCCAATTTTCTCATATGCATGACAATATAAAAACCATCCCCGGAAGTCATCATACAGGCTTCCGGGGATGGTTTAACTCATTCCGAATCCCTTAACAGGATCTCTATTCTTTCATCTTATTCAAAAGGAATTACAGCTCCGTCATACGTATTGTTGATGTAATCCTTGATATCCTGGGAAGTAAGGACTTCAACAAGTGCTTTGATCTTGTCACTGTTTTCGTTTCCTTCCTTAACAGCAATGACATTCACATAGGTCTTGGCTGCTTCGGAATCAGACTTCTCGTATGCCAGTGCATCCTTAGCTACGGAATATCCTGCTTCAAGAGCATAGTTACCATTTAAAACCATGAATGCAACTTCGTCCTTTACTCTCGGAACCTGAGCTGCTTCAAGCTCTACGATCTCCACATTGTAAGGGTTCTCTACAATATCATTCTTGGTTGCGGTAAGTCCTGCATCCTCCTTTAAGGTAATGATACCATTATCCTGTAACAGGAGAAGCGCTCTTGCTTCGTTTGTGGTATCGTTCGGTACGGCAATGCTGTCACCGTCTGCAAGTTCATCTAAGGATGCCTTGGTTCCGGGATAAATGCCAAACGGTTCATAATGAATACCACCTGCATTTACAAGGTGTGTTCCCTTTTCTTCGTTAAAGCTCTCAAGATAAGGGATGTGCTGGAAGTAGTTTGCGTCGAAATCACCGCTTTCTACCACTTCATTCGGCTGTACATAGTCATCAAATACGGTTACCTGAAGGTCGTAACCCTTTGCCTCTAATAAAGGCTTTGCCTGCTCAAGAATCTCTGCATGAGGTGTTGCAGAAGCTGCAACCTTGATTACCTTATCATCTGCAGATGTGCTCTTTCCGCAGCCTGCCAGTGCAGATACAACGAAAGCACCGGTAAGTACTACTGCTAATAACTTTTTCATATTCTTCTCCTCCCTCAGTAAGGCTTTCTCTGTTGAATCAACAGCAATTTTATTTTTCCTCACTGACTGTCTTTTCGGAACAGTATAACTTTATTTACCCACCTTGTCAATAGGTAAATGTTCTTCTATTCCGAAATCTTTTATAGCATACTTTTTTATCCAATACAAGTCATAATGTCGTCCTAATCCAGTTCCGTCTTTCCAGTATAAAGCTCGTGATACCGGCCTTTCTGTGCAAGCAGTGCATCATGATCGCCACGTTCGATGATCTCGCCCTGCTCCAGAACCATGATAGCGTTGGCATTCCGGACGGTTGACAGACGGTGGGCAATCACGAGGGTGGTTCTCTCTGCCATCAGGCGATCCATACCCTTCTCGATATGCTTTTCGGTTCTCGTATCCACGGAGCTTGTTGCTTCATCCAAAATCAGAATCGGCGCCTTGGAAATGGCGGCTCTTGCAATATTAATAAGCTGACGTTGTCCTTGGCTTAAGTTTGCGCCATCCCCTTCCAGAACCGTATCATATCCATGCTCCAGACGAATGATAAAGGAATGTGCACTTGCCATTTTTGCTGCCTGCTCCACTTCCTCATCCGTTGCATCCAGTCGTCCATAGCGGATATTTTCACGTACCGTTCCTGTGAAAAGATGCGTATCCTGCAATACCATTGCAATGTTTCTTCTCAAGGAATCCCGCGCAATCTGCGTAATCGGGAAGCCATCCATCAGAATCTCTCCGGAATCAATGTCATAGAACCGGTTAATCAGGTTCGTAATCGTCGTTTTTCCTGCACCGGTAGAACCGACAAAGGCAATCTTCTGTCCCGGCTTTGCATACAGGGAAATGTGCTTCAAAATGGTTTTATCCGGATTGTAACCGAAGGTAACATCATTCAGGGTTACCGCACCCTTTACCTCTGCATAATAATTCTGCTCATTTTCATGCACCGTTCCTTCCGGCTTTCCATGCTCTTTGACAAAAGCATTTTCCTTCGGAATCACATAATAGTGCTTCCCGTCTTCCGCTTCCTCTATGGTAATGGCATTCTTTACATCCTCTGCCTCCGGCGCTTCATCCATCACTGCAAAAACACGTTCTGCACCGGCTAATGCCGAAAAGATCGTATTTACCTGCATGGCAACCTCATTGATCGGGCGGGAGAACTGTCTGGAATAATTGACAAATACGGTAAGTCCGCCGATATCAAATCCGCGCAGTACGCACAGAATACCACCGATTGCTGCGGTTAAGGAATAGCTGACCTGCCCCATGTTTCCCATGACAGGCCCCATAATTCCACCAAAGAACTGTGCACGGATCTGCTTGCCGCGAAGATCCTGATTCAGATAATCAAACTCTTCTCTCGCACTTTCCTCGTGGTTAAAGACCTTAACCACCTTCTGTCCGGTGATCGTCTCTTCAATATAGCCGTTCATCGTACCGATGGCTGCCTGCTGCGCCTTATAATACCTCCGGCTTTTCTTACTGATTCCGGATACTGCCTTTAACATCAGCGGAACCATGACGATTGTAATCAATGTCAGCCAGATATTCGTATAAATCATCAGGCTCAAGGTTCCGACAATACTGATCGCTCCGGAAATCAACTGTACCACAGTATTGTTCAGCATTTCACCGATGACATCCACGTCATTGGTAAAACGGCTCATGACATCACCGTTATTATTGGTGTCATAATAACGCACCGGAAGCTTCTGCAGCTTTTCAAACAATTCATTACGCAGCCGCTGGATTGCATCCTGGGAAATCGTAACCATGATTCTGGACTGCAAATACTGTGCGGTAATTGCCACGATATAAACGACCGCCATGGTAAATACCCCCTGAATCAGTCCTGCAAGGAGCTGATCGCCCGTTTTTCCTGTATCGGTCAGTCCGTTAATGATCGGACGCAGCAGATAGGAACCTGCAAGGTTTCCTGCCGCACCTACAATAATACATAAAAGGACAATCAGCAGCTTCCATTTATCTTTTGCAATATAGGAAAAAAGACGCTTGATCGTTGCTTTGGTATTCTTCGGCTTACCGCCCATCATGCCGCGTCCCCCCGGACCTCCGGGGCCTCCGTGTCTTCTTCCTCCCATCGGCTTTCCGGACATTTCATCCTCATTGGAAGGGTTCAGCTTTGCTTCATATTTTCTGATAAGATAATCGAGTCGTTCCTGTCTCATGATGCTGCTCCCTCCTTCTCTTTATCCATCTGGGAATAATAAATTTCCTGATATGCCTCACAGGAAGTAAGCAGATCCTCATGCTTTCCGAATCCCACGATCTTGCCGTCGTCGAGTACCATGATCTCATCTGCCTCCTGCACGGAGCTGATACGCTGTGCAATGATAATCTTCGTCGTATCCTTCAGTTCTCCTGCAAAGCTTTCACGGATCTTCGCTTCCGTTGCGGTATCCACCGCACTTGTGGAATCATCCAGAATTAAAATCTTCGGCTTCTTTAACAGGGCACGGGCAATACAAAGACGTTGCTTTTGTCCACCGGATACGTTGACACCGCCCTGTCCCAAATCCATCTCATAGCCTCCGGTAAAGCTGCTTACGAAACCATCTGCCTGTGCAGCCTCTGCGGCCTTGCGTACCTCCTCCATGGAAGCATTTTCATCGCCCCACATCAGGTTTTCCAAAATGGAACCGGAGAACAGTACGTTCTTCTGCAGCACCATGCCGACACCCTCACGCAGATTTTCCAGCGTATAATCCCTGACATTCACACCATCCACAAGGACTTCTCCCTCATCGACATCGTATAATCTCGGGATCATCTGTACGAGTGTTGTTTTACCACTGCCGGTCGATCCGATGATTCCCAGTGTCTGACCGCTCTTTACATCAAAGCTGATATGGGAAAGCACCGGTTCTTTGTTTTCCTTATAATAACGGAAGGAAACATCACGGAATTCCACACGTCCACTCGACACGATCTTATCCGGTTCCTTGCAGTGCTCATCGTTCAGATCAACATCCGTGTCAAGAATCTCACGGATACGGCTTAAGGAAGCCAGCGCTCTTGAACTCTGTAAAATCACCATGGCAAGCATCATTAAGGACATCAGAATCTGTACAATATAAGTGGTAAACGCAGTCAGATCACCCACCTGCATATTTCCTACAATAATCTGCTTACCACCGAACCATACAACGGCAAGTGTGGTGGCATTCATCATCAGCATCATCAACGGCATTACCATAATAATGGTCTTAAATGCACCTAAACTGGTCTGCTTTAGGTCTTCGTTGGAGGCTGCAAACTTCTTTTCCTCATAGTCACCACGGACAAAGGATTTAATCACGCGCACATTCGTCAGCATTTCCTGAATATTAGAGTTCAATGCATCCAGCTTCTTCTGCATGATCTTGAACTTCGGGAATGCAATCTTAACCAAAATAGTAATGGCACCAATCAGAATCGGAATCACAATCAGCACAATAACCGCCAGCTCTGCATTCATGACAAATGCCATAATCAGCGCACCGATCAGCATTCCGGGCGCACGAAGCATCATACGGAGTGCCATATTAATCAGGTTCTGTACCTGAGTAATATCATTGGTCAGACGGGTAACCAGTGAACCGGTACTGAACTGATCAAGATTGGCAAAGGAAAAGGTCTGTACCTTATCAAATGCGTCCTTCCTCAAATCAGCGGCAAAGCTGACTGCAGCCTTTGCGCCAAAATATGCACCGCCAACACCGCCTGCCATCATAAGAAGCGCTACTAAAATCATCAATACACCGGTTCCTGTGATGTAGCTGACACTTCCGTCTGTCACACCAACATTAATAATATTTGCCATCAGCTTCGGCAGAACCACTTCCCCAATAACTTCCACGATCATCAGGAGCGGGCCGATAATAAATGCCGGCAAATACGGTTTTACATACTTCCAATATCTTTTCATCGTCTTCCTTTCCATGCATCCACTGCGAATGTGTTGCAATATACTAACATCATTTTAACTTAACTTATAGCTTCTAAGTTTAATGATTTGATTTTTTAATGTCAACGGAATCCAAAATGTTTCATAAAAATTTTAGAAACTTATCGTCAATTTGACTAATTTCTTTCTTCTGGTCTTATCAAAAAGTTCACAATTGGTACTTTTAACAGTACCAGTATTGTTTATACTAAGTAGCAACATGAAAAACATTCCATGCAGTTGGATCTGTTTTCCACACAGTAATACCAAATTATGGTAACAGCCCTGTGCAGAAATGTTACATAAAACTAAACGAAAAGAGGAGTAACTTATGAAAGAACACAAACAATTAATGAAAATTGCATTTACCGGCCTTATGGCTGCACTTTCCTATGTGGTATTTACCTTTTTACAGATTAAGATTCCGCTTCCGGGCGGTGACGCCACTTCCATCCATCTCGGCAATGCCGTATGTGTTCTCGGTGCCCTGCTGCTTGGTGGCTTATATGGCGGCTTAGGCGGTGCCATCGGAATGACCATCGGCGATCTCCTCGACCCGGTTTATATTGTCTATGCACCGAAAACCTTCTTATTAAAGTTGTGCATCGGATTAATCACCGGACTCGTTGCCCACAAGATTGGTCACATCACGAAAGAAACCGATAACAAGAAGGTATGGAAATGGGTGATCCTTGCTGCCGTTGCCGGATTATTATTCAATGTCATTTTCGATCCTTTAATCGGTTATTTCTACAAGCTGCTGATCCTTGGAAAACCCGCCGCAGAGCTTACCCTTGCATGGAACATAACCGCTACCTCCATCAATGCCGTAACCTCCACGATCGTTTCCAGTGTTGTTTACATGGCACTCCGCCCCGCCCTTAAAAAGACCGGATTATTCATGGAATTGTAATAATGATGTATTTGCTGCAATAAACGGATAAGACCACAAGGAATAACAGAATGAACACGAAAAGATTTATTTATATCACACTAAAAGATGTACAGGAAAACTTAGAAAATCACTATCAAAGAACCGGTCAGAAACTTTCATTTGTTGACGCATTAGAAAACGTATATCATTTAGGACAATTTACGGAACATCAGGTCAAACATCCGGACTATACCAAATGGGATCTTCAAACTCCGAAGGATCTTTGGAATCTTTATAGCTCCTCCCAATTGGAGGTTTCCACCATTTTAGAAGATCCCATTCTGTTCAATTCCTATGTATCAGAAACCCATATTGGTTTTGAGCAAAGAGACATCATTGTAAATATGCATGTCCATGCGGAAAAAGCAGTTTCTCACTCCCATGATTATTTTGAGGCTAATTATATCTTGTCCGGCTCTGCTGACGTTCAGGTAAATCTTGAACATATTACGCTTTCAACAGGAGAATTCATGGTAATTGCTCCATATGCTCAGCATAAAATAAGTATCTCCGAAAATACCATTGCGGTTGTTTTTGCAATCAGACGGACAACTTTTGAAAATGTTTATTCCAATCTCATGAGAACCGAAAGCCTTATTTCAAATTTCATGAGTAAAAGTTTATATTCCTCCAAACAGAATTTTTTATGCCTGAAAATGATTCCCGATGAATATATTAACAATATCCTGCGACAAATTTTCACAGAATCTGTTTCCCAACAATTATATGCAAATGAATTAGTCTGCAGCTATATGAGTATTTTACTGGCCTATTTGATCCGTGGCTCTGTAAAGAATCAGCTTTCTATGTCTGCCAGTGATACGGCATTGTCCAATATGTCACTCATCCTTGCCTATATCCGGAATAATTATAAAACTCTATCCCTGGCATCTCTTTCACAGTTTTGGGGATATGAAAGCAATTACCTTGGTAAACAGTTATATAAAGCTACTGGTCTTCATTTCAATGACATCATCACGAATCTCAAATTAGAAGAGGCTGTCCGCCTGCTCCTCAATTCCGACAGGCGGATCGAAGAAATTGCAGAATTCTGTGGCTATAACAGCATACAGCATTTTTCACGTGTCTTTAGGGAACACTATCACATGTCTCCAAGTACCTATCGTAAACAGAAAAAAGAGCTATAACCACTGTCCGGCTATAGCTCTTCTCATTATTTTACGATTCGCAGGGTATCCTTTTCTTCGTCATATTTTATTGGAAAGAATACCGGATAAGAACATCCAAGCTCACAAACATCATCATCCGGATAATGCGTGGCAAGCATTAGCTGTCCATCAAATCTGTGAAACAGACTGACATGCCCCATATTGGGCTCTGTAATCAGAATGTTTTCCTGTTCGTAAGGACCATACACATTTCCATCTTTGCTATAAGCAATGGCTGTTCCATAATCCATATCCTTAAACCCCATCCTACGGAATTTTTCCGATTTTCCTTCGCAAAAAGAGGACCAGAAGAGTAAAAGTCTGCCGGTAGGCGTCCGATAGGTAAAAGCTCCTTCTGTCGGACCGCCTTTCGACCATGTTACATCCGAATCCGTTCTGTCAAATAAAATACAAGGCTCTGATATAAAATGTGACAGATCTTTTGACAATTCCTGTACCTGCATATTGGCAAATCCATCATTGTGTATCAGATAAAAATGATCCTTTTCCTGATATAAGGTCGGATCGTTTCCGGGACCCAGATTGTCATTCAAAATGGTAAAAGGTCCCATTGGTGAAGAACTTTTCAATACACATAATATTTGCTGTGTAAGATGAAAATCATCTTCTTCCAAATCAACTGCCCGCTCCTTTTTCGTCCATGAAGAAAACAAATAGAACGAACCATCCACTTCATATACCTCAGGAGCCCAATAGTTAAAATTTGCCCAACTGCTTCCATCATTTCTAAAAAGGCTGAATGGACCATTCCAGTTTTCTAAATCTTCACTCACATACACCAGATAGCCAGATGGAGTTCCCTTGAATGCATCGAACCCTTCTGTTCCATACATATAATATTTTCCCTGATAAGGAAGAATATATACGTCTCTGATGTCGATCTCCTGTGTCCGCCGCATTTTTAATTCGCGCATTTTCCTTCTTCCTTTCTACGTGCCAATTCAGCAAGAACCATGGGTTCTTCTTCATCATAATGATAAAACATTTTGTAGCAGATAAAGACAATGGCATAAAGCAGCGCAGGTGCATAGCAGAATAAAACATTGATTCCTACAACCGTAGCCCGGTTCTGAACCTCATTTGCTACATATCCGGTAAACTGCAGAACCCATCCCAAAATACCGGCTGCAAGTCCTGTGGCTACCTTCTGGGAAAAAGTAATTACCGCATTTCCCATCCCTTCAATTCGTTTATTGCTCAGATATTCTCCATAATCAATCGCATCAGCCGGAAGTATTCCAATCGGTACTGACGTTGCTCCTACTGCAAAGCTTTTTATCACTGTTAAAATAATGATCAACGGAACATTACCCAAAACACTGGCAACGCCAATTAAGGTCATTGTGATTACATGTGTACCGGAACCGATGTATAACATTTTCTTCTTTCCAACTTTTTTTAACAGGTAATTAGGCAGTACAATAAGTCCAACAACCATCGGAACAAGGGCAACAATGCTCATAACAGAAATTAAATCCTTTCTGTTCATCGAGTAAATATAAAAGTAATTCTGTGATACCGTATTAAGCTGCCCTGCCATCTGGATACACAGAAACATAAACAACGCAAATACAAAATATTTATTGCTGAAAAACAACTTCATAGATTCCTTAAAACCAATATTTTTTTCAACTTTATTTGAAGCCTGTTCTGTAGAAACAACCTTTTCCTTTGCATTTGTAAATGCAAACAGAAGAGATAATGTCGTTATCACGCCATAAACAATAAACACAATTCTCCAGGCAGTGATATCCCCTCCCATAGCATTAACAAATGGAAATGTTACGGAACATGCAATCAACGTACTTCCAAGTCCAAAAAGTGTATTATATTTGGAAAGACTTACGCGGTCTTCCTTTCTCTGTGTCATTAATGCCATTAACGCATTCTTTGCACAACCTACCATGGTATATAAAACGGTATTATAAAGGTTATAGGTTAAAAATGCATAGATAAGTTTTGTCGTGGCTGATCCGTTTGCTGGAATGAAGAAAATCAGTGCAAGAGAAAGTCCGGTTGGTACAGATAACCACAAAAGCCACGGTCGAGCTTTTCCCCACTTGGTCCTCGTATGGTCTATAATGGTGCCAGCCAGGAGATCTGATACACCATCCAAAAGTTTTGAGATAAAAAACATCGTTCCTAAAACGCCTGGCAGCATTCCGATATAGTCTGTATAATACAGGGTAAGAAATGCCCCCAGCACTGAGACCATCGCATTGGGTATTTCCCCAATGCCATATGAAAGTTTTTCATTCATCTTTAGTTTTTCACCTAAATAATCTGCTTTTCCCATAAGTTTATATTCCTCCTTCGTATCTTTGTTGTTTTACAGAGTATGGTTACTTTCTTTACAAGGCTATTATAGATAAAGCATACGAAAGAAAATGTTCATAATACGATTGTTTTTTAACATAATCCGTCTTTTCTAAAAATACCCCACCAGTATTCCTGATGGGGTATCTCATAAACTGTACAATTTAAGGGCTTCTCCCCTTCTTACCGCTCCATCTTCCAGAATGCAGCACTGTAAGGAGGAAGTTCGCTGCCGCCACCGAAGTCATGAGGCTGCCCAGTAATCAGATCGGTTGCCATGCCACAGCCTGCATCAAAGTGTGCAGTGAATGGTGCATCATCGGCATTAATCGCTACCAGCACCCGTTCATGTTCGCTGGCACGCTCGAAAATGCACTGACGGTTTGTCAGAAGAACCGAACGGAAGCTTCCATAATTTAATGCTTCCGAATTCTTCTTTGCTTCGGCAAGCTTACTGATAAACTCTGACAGTTCCTTCCATTCCGGTTGCTCGAAGCACGGACGCAATGCCGGATCTCCCTGACTCTTATCTGCCCTGGTTCCCCATTCACTTCCATAATATACACAGGGAATGCCCGGCATGCCAAAGCACATGGCATAAATGAGCGGCAGATGCTTTTCATTGGATAAGATGCTTGCTACCCTCGTCACATCGTGGTTATCTACAAAAGATAACAGATGTTTTCCTTTATAAAGTGTCCAGTTTTCCGGTCCAAACTGACGAAGCAGGGAATGATTGATCTCAAACATGTTCATGCTGTTAAAGCTTGAATACAATCCCTTATAACATTCATAATTGGTTACGGAATGAAGCATGCTGTCATTCATCAGGCGGTTGTAATCGCCATGAAGCATCTCTCCTAATAAGAAGAAGTCTGCCTTTCTCTCTGTTGTGAAGCTGCGAAGTGCCCGTACAAAGTTCTCATCCAGACAATAAGCCACATCCAGCCGCAGTCCGTCAATATCAAATTCGTTGATCCAGTACTGTACGGCGTCCAGAATATGATTGACCACCTCTCCATTCCGAAGATTTAACTTCACCAGATCATAATTTCCTTCCCAGCCTTCATACCACAGCCCGTCATTATAATTGGAATTTCCATCCAAATTAATATGGAACCAGTTTAAATAAGGAGAATTCTCACGGTTCTTCAATACATCCTGGAATTGATAGAAACCTCGTCCCACATGATTAAACACACCATCCAATACCACACGGATTCCGTTCTCATGTAACTTCTCACAAACCTCCTTAAAATCTTCATTGGTTCCGATACGGACATCGATCTTCTTATAATCTCTGGTATTGTATCCATGGGTATCGGATTCAAATACCGGGGAAAAATAGATGGCATTGATTCCCAATCTCTTCATATGCGGAATCCATTCCTCCACCTTCTTAATCTTATGTGTCAGTACATCATCGTTCTCAAACGGTGCTCCACAAAATCCTAACGGATATATTTGATAAAATACGCTTTCATATGCCCAAAATCCACTGTTCATGCGCCTTTTCTCCCTTCCTGTCTTTGGATTGTCCATAGCCGGCTGATAGCTTTACTGTATGATTGTTCATCCTGGTCAATTATACACCATTAATCATTGACTAATCCAGTATTTTTTCGATTTTAATGCATTTTTCCTTCAAAATTTTATTGATAATAATTCTCATTAAAAGAAGCGAATCAAAAGAAATCCCCCATTTCCACATAGTTATCCACAATGACATGTATGTCACAATTACTGATCCACATAACTTTCCTGTGAGAATGTGATGTCACAATGACCGTTTGAAAGAGTTATAGCCACTCATCCCAGAATCGTTCCACATAATGACCGATTTCTTCTAAGGATACATCCTCATACTCTCTCCACTCTCTCGGGAACATCCTCTGATAAGGAGTTGTCAGGAATCGTTCATCCAACAGTGCCACAATACCGATATCCTCTGCGGTACGGATCACGCGCCCTGCTGCCTGCAATACCTTATTCATTCCCGGATAGCGGTACGCATAATCAAATCCGTTATCCCCCTGCCGGTCAAAATACTTCTTTAAAATCTCGCGTTCATTGCACACCATCGGAAGCCCCGTCCCGACAATGATTGCACCGATCAGCTGGTCATTCTTCAAATCAATTCCTTCACTGAATATTCCACCTAAGACACAGAACCCAAGAAGCGTCCGTTCTTCCTCATATTCAATCTCCATGTGGATAACTTCTTCGAGGAAGTTCTCTTCGAGTGCCGGAAGCTCTGTTACTGGATATTCTGCTATCGCAGGCTTAGTTGCAGACGCCTCCGTCACTGGAATCTCCGTCATAGGAAGGGAGGCTGTCTCCGGCGAAACTCTCCCTCCTCCAAACCTCATCAGGAATTCCTCCCGGCTCTGCTCATTCATGTATTCATCCTGCACGAGGCATTCCACATGCTCATCGGCGAAATTTACCTCATACACCTCAAGGACTTTCTTTAAAAAAGCATGAGAAGGGAAGAAAACCATATAGTTTCCGATCCGCATCTGCACAATCCGATGCAGGTAGGACGCAATATTATAATACTCACTCTCTGTTCTGCGGCTGTATTTACTGGTTACGTCATTGGCAATAAACAGTCCCTTACGCCTTGCATCAAACACAGACTTTGCGTAAACCTCATAGTCTCCTTCTTCTGCCCCAAGAAGCTGCTTATAGTACTGAATCGGAAGCAGCGTTGCCGAAAACAACACGCTGCACCGTCCACGCATCATGCACTCTTTGAGATTCTTAGAAGGATTCACATTAAACAGCTTCAGTTCAAAGCAGTTATCTGCCGTATACTGGGAATAAATTTCATAATGACTGTCTAACAGCTCGTGAATCATCAAAAAATGGGACAGCTTGAAATAAAATTCCAGCAGTTCTTTCCGGATGGGACTGTCCTCATGATCTTCTAAATAATTATCAATCACTTCGGACAGCCGGATCACGCCCCGTACGAACGGTGCAATATCCTCTTCCTCCCAGCATACATAATCATCACATTCCCTCTTTAACTCCAGAAGCTCCTTATTACACCGCTCCAGCAGACGATAAATATATGGATCTATATCCTTCACGACCTTTTTTAGTCCCAGGAATTCCTCCTTCTGAAGTGTTGCACTGTACATCTCTCTGCCCCGGTCCACCAGATTGTGTGCCTCGTCAATCAGGAAAATATAATCCTCGCGCACTCCTTCGGAAAAGAATCGTTTCAGATAGACATGCGGATCAAACAGATAATTATAATCACAGATAATCATGTCCGCAAACAGACTCATATCCAGACTCATTTCAAACGGGCACACCTCATGGCGTGCTGCATATTCTTCGATCTTTTCACGGGAAAAGTTGTCTTCATGGATCAGCAGATCATAGATTGCATCGTTAATCCGGTCAAAATGCCCCTTTGCATAAGGACAGTCTACAGGATTACATTCCGTTTCTTCCATAAAACAGATTTTGTCCTTGGCAGTCAATGTAACCGACTTCAAACGTAACACCTGTTTTCTTAAGATTTCCAGCGTATCATTCGCCACCGTTCTGGTAATCGTCTTGGCGGTCAGATAAAAGATCCTCTGCCCTTTCCCTTCTCCCATGGCTTTAATAGATGGAAATACCGTGGATATGGTTTTCCCGACTCCGGTTGGCGCTTCAATAAACAGCTTCTTCCTATGATAAATCGTCTGGTAAACGTAAGTAACAAGCTCCTTCTGCCCATCCCGGTATGGAAAAGGGAATACCAACTGCTTGATCGACTGCTGCCTTAAGCTCTGCCACTCGTACTGGAAATCTGCCCACCGGCGGTAGCTGTTGATGATTTCCATGAACCAGTTTTCCAGCTCCCTGGTAGTATATTCATAATGAAAATATTTCAATTCTTCTGTTTCAATATTGCAATAAGTAATCCGGATGCGGATTGCAGACAACTCCTGCTGCGTCGCATAAAAATAAGCATAGCAGCTCGCCTGTGCCAGATGAAGCTGCTGTGCTTCCTTAATTCGCTGGATTTCCCGGTATGTCCCCTTAATCTCATCAACGGTCACCATATTCCCGTTGCTTTCTGTCGCATCGATAATTCCGTCGGCTCTCCCGTCAATCAGAATCCGGTAGTTCTCTGTCTCATAGAGATACTGCAAAGAAACCTCGGCATGATAATCGGACCCCATTCTCCGCTGAATCATGCGGTGAATACGGCTTCCCTCCTGCATGGCATTTTCCGGTGCCACAGCCTTTCGATTGTCAATATCTCCGGAGCGCAAAATAAACTCCACCAAATTTCTAACAGAAATATGTATATCCATAACTTTTTCCTCTGGGGTAATTTTAGTAAATGCTCTACGCTACCTGCTGCACTAAATTCGCACTTCGCTTACACTCGTTCTTATTAAGTGCACAGGTATGGTTCGCACTAAGCTCATGCTTCGCCTCTGGCTCGCATTTTCCAAGTGCTCTACGCAAATTAACTCCCATAAAAGATGGTACGTCATCTTTTTACGGGAGTCAATTGAATAAGTTTGTGTTTAACATAATTCTGCTAATTGCATCAAATTTACTTGTGATTAGCAGGCTACAGCCAGATGATTTAAAAACTGTTCGAACTCGCTGTCATAACCATTACAGGTTACCGTCAGTGTCTTTGTCAGATCAAGTCCTAAGACACCAACAATAGATTTAGCATCTACAACAAAGCGATTATACGAAACATCAATATCAAAGCTGCATTTCGTTGCTGCATTCACAAATGCTTTTACATCACTTGGATGTAACATGATTTTGCGTTGCATCATATTGATCACCTTTACTTTCTTTTTATTATAAACACTAGTTCCTGTATTTCCATAAAAGATTATCACTCCATTTAGTATTTGTAAAGTATAATTCCATCGTTTTAAAAAATTTTCACATTTTGCCGGAATTCTGTCATATACTCCCGATAACGGAGTGGCAACATGTTCAATTGCAATGCCAAATTTCCCCGTTCTTTTATTGCTATTGTATGAAAAAACTCAATAAACAGTTCGCTATACTGCTTCTCTTTATCCGAATCAGTATACTCTATTTTATCCAATCCTTCCGGATCGTATACAAGATACCAGTCTTTTTCGGCTTCATGAAGCGCAAAAATATCACAGTTCACATTCTGAATGACAAAATTCTCCATAATATCCCTCTATGAACCATACATCTCGGTTCTGAATGATGACCTCTCCAGAACGTATGTTCATTTTGGTATACTATGGAGAATTTTTCAAGTCCTTTTAGAACGCTTGTTCGCATTATTTTCCCTGTAATTCTCTTCTTCTTTTTTTAATGGAAGAAAGCCGTTCTTTCAGTTCCTTTTCCTCGCCCTGTCCATCCGGCAGATAGTATTCCCTGTCCTTTATGGATTCCGGCAGACAGCTCATACCGGTCAGCTTCTCCTCGGTATCATGTGCATACTGGTAACCCTGTCCGTAATGCAGATCCTGCATGAGGTCTGTCACCGCATTCCTGATCTGCAACGGCACCGGCTCATACAACATTTTCTGTGCATCAGCACTTGCTTTCCCATACCCGACATACAGCGCATTCGACTTCGGGGCCAGCGAAAGATAAACAACAACCTGTGCAAGATTCACACTGCACTCCGGCATACCGATGAAATGACACGCCTGATACGCTGCCACAGCAAGCGGAAGCGCCTCATGATCGGCAAGTCCCACATCCTCACTCGCAAACCGGATCAGCCTGCGCGCCACATAAAGAGGATCCTCTCCTGCTTCCAGCATTCGTGATAACCAGTACATTGCAGCATCCGGATCACTGTTCCGCATGGACTTATGCAACGCGGAAATCAGATTATAATGCTCTTCTCCGTTGCGGTCGTAAAGCAACATTTTCTTGCCGGTGCACTGCTCTAGGACCTCTTCCTTCACGGTAATAGAACCGTCCGGACCGATCTCTCCGTTTAGAATTGCCATATCCAATGTATTTAACGCCATCCGGCCGTCCCCGTTGGCAAAAACAGCAATTCCATGGAGAATCCTCTCTTCCATATGAATCGTCTGATTGCCGAATCCACGCGGATCCTTTAGTGCATGGCGAAGCAGTTTCTCCATATGATCGGTGGTAAGTGCCTGTAATACGAACACCTTACACCGCGATAATAATGCGGAATTGATCTCAAAGGACGGATTTTCCGTTGTAGCTCCAATCAGAATAATGCTTCCCTTCTCTACATAAGGAAGAAACGCATCCTGCTGTGCCTTATTGAAACGATGGATTTCGTCCACGAAGACAATCGTTTTCACTCCCATCATCTGACTGTCTTCTGCACGTTTCATCACTTCCTTAATCTCTTTGATCCCACTTGTGACAGCACTGAAATCAATGAATGACGCGTGTGTCATATGGGCGATAATCCGCGCAAGCGTGGTTTTTCCCACTCCCGGAGGTCCCCAGAAAATCATCGAAGAAATCATATCCTTCTCAATCATCTGGCGAAGCACCTTACCCTTTCCAACCAGATGCTCCTGACCGACATAGTCATCCAACGATTCAGGGCGCAGGCGGCTTGCCAGCGGATTGCTCATATTCACCTGTTCCTGAAACAGGGACATCTGTCCCAAAGTCATTTGTTCCATTTTTTGCCTCACCTGTCATTACGATCAGAACTTCCATTCTGATGCTTATATTCCATCTTTACCATCTTGATAGCTTGTCCGTATAGGCATACATACGTTGCCCGTTTTCATCTACCCGTTATCATCCCGCAACTGCCGAAAGCCAATTCACAAAATCATTGCTTCGCAATCCGGAATTTACACTGTTGAACCGCTGCCCAGTTTCTGACGGATGGTCTGCACACATTCATTCAGCATGACAAGATCCACCTTCCCATCCGCTCCAAATGCCGTGGCCTCAACCGTAAAGGTGTCGTCATAACCAATCTCATGAATAAACGCAAAGAACCGGTCAAAATCAATCCAGCCCTTTCCGACCGGAAGCGTTCTCAGCTTCCCCCACTCCATGTAACCGCCACCATAATCATTCACATGAAAGTGTCGGATATGATGCTCCTTCCATAAGAAACTATATTTTTCCTCATATAAAAGATCAAGCTGCCCGTGAAAAGCAGCCATTTTGGTATCAAATATGAAATGTATATCCGGATATCGGTCTACCAGCTGGCAGAAATGAAGCATTGGATCTCTCATGTTACATACTACATTCTCAATCAGAAGATCAACTCCATAATCTGCCGCGACCTCTGACAACTGCAGCTCCCCATACGCTTCCAGATTGTTCTCAAAATGCCGGTCACTGGTCATTCCATCCCAAAGGTGCATCACCAGCTTTCCGGCTCCGATTTTCTTCGCGATCTGACAGTTAATCTCAAATCTCGAAAAGGCATCCTTCCAGTTCTCCGCACCCCCGAGGCTGATCGCCTCTCCGACGGACTTCTGACAATGCATCACCGGAAATTGCGCCGGAAGGGTCAGTAATTCTTCCAGTAAAGCATCCACCTCCGGATACCAGTCACTGTACATCATGAATTCCAGTCCGTCATAATGCAGTTCCTTCACAAATTCACGGATCAGATGATAATTTCTTCCGTTCGGCCGTCCGATCAGACAGCCTGTTGAGCACAAAATCTTACTCATGATTTCTTTCATTCCTTATCTTATTCCCATTATGCATCATTCCTGCTTGCTTTGGCATCTTCCAATTCATATACCAAAAGCACACACCTGTTATCAAAACACTCACTATGGTTGCTATGATGCAGGTTTTACGGCTCAATCCGGCTAATCGGTTGCCATAGGTGATGCTGTACACGCCAAGATTGGCAACCATATGTACCAGCACCGGTGCAAGAAATCCTGCATATTTTTCATAACACCATGCAAGAAGAATTCCCATAATGGTTCCGTAAATCGCCTGCACCCAGTTTCCATGAAGTCCTCCGAAGATCACTGCGGAAATCAACATCGCCGGTATCACTCCAAAGGTACGTTTTAGGCGCTGATAGGTAACTCCGCGGTAAATGATCTCTTCCGTAATCGGTGAAACCACTCCATATAGGAACAGTCCTGTAAAAAAGCTGACTCCATACTGCGCGTCTGCAACCTGCTGATAACCTGTAGAATTGGAAACCGCACTAAAAAGTCCCATGCCAAAGTTCAGGCTGAATGCTGCCCCCAGTCCAAGAACCGCAATCCACAGATATTTCTGTATGACTGCAAAATCTGTGAACTTCTCTCCATTCATAACGCTTGAAATTTCATTTCGGATCATAGACTTAAATGGCAAAAGTGCCAGAATTACCGTGATTGCATACAGAATTCCCTTCAGCGTATCGGAATGCTCACTTAAATAAGCAATGGCATGATCTCCTGCTATACTGGCTCCGTAATTTACCAGCGCCCATAAAAATATTTCAATCAAATCCTGCAGCAGGGAATAAAGTGCAACAGGCAGCAGCACATAAAGCACCTTTACCATAGACCGCCATGTTGCAATTTCTTCCTTATTCCATTTTGTTTTCAGCCACATTAAATAATACCTCATTTTTGTCTGTCCATTACTCTTTCATCAGAAGCTGCGCCATCTCTTCTATGGAATCTACAATATAGTCGGCTCCTGCCTGTTCCAGTTCTCCTTCATCGGCGAATCCAAAGCTGACACCGACAGCAGTTACTCCGTGCTTTTTTGCGCCGCAGATATCAAATTTGCGGTCGCCTATCATTGCACATTGACTGTATCGGTCTTTATTTGATAACATCTGTACCCCAAGCTCTGATAACGCCCGTTCTACAATTTCTTCCTTCCTGCCATGGCTGCCATCCGGAGCGCTTCCGACCACCACATCGAAATATTGCATTAATTCAAAATGCTCCAGAATATTCCGCACGGAAACCTCCGGCTTACTCGAGGCAATGGCGATCTGAATTCCCTTTTCCTTCATCTGCTGCAGCATCTCCGGCACACCTTCGAACACCTTATTTTCATAGGCGCCAATCGGAATAAACCGTTCCCGGTACACTTCACAGGCTTCCCATGCCTTTTTCTCCGGGAACCCGTAGAACTGCATGAAGCTGTCTGCAAGCGGCGGCCCGATAAATGGCTCCAGCTTTGTAAGATCCGCTTCTTCAATACCATAATGATGCAATGCATACTGCACGCATTTCGTAATTCCTTCCCTTGGGTCCGTCAAGGTTCCATCCAGATCAAATAAACAATATTTGTACATTCTTCTTCCTTCTTATTGTCCTGTATTTTAAGAGAATTGTAACTATTCAGAACTACATTCGCAAAACCGCTGTTTCACAGCTTATGTTTTGCTCATGTAGTTACTTCGCCATATAAAATTGCTTTTCTGCTTGAATGCAAGCATAAACTCAAAAATGATCCACTGGATCATTTTCTCATATGCATGGCAACAGAAAGCAATTTTGCATGGCTCTGAATAGTTACAATTTCAGCTTTGCAAATAAATCCCCAAGGCTTGTCCCTACACTTTCGTTGGAACTGAAGGAAGCCGTATCAAAGTCTTCTACTTCCGAAGCTTCCTGTTCTTCTGCTACCGCCTTAATACTTAAGGAAATCTTGCCATCATTCGTATTGAGCACCTTAACCTTGACCTTATCTCCTACCTTCAGCACCTCGGATGGCTTCTTAATACGCTTCTGGCAGATCTGTGATATATGTACCAGTCCGCTTAATCCGTCCTTTAAATCAACAAATGCTCCATATGTCTGCAGGCTTTCTACCGTTCCCTCCAGAATCGTTCCCGGTACGATCATCGCTACTTTATGGTCATGCTCTTCTTTCTGCTGTTCTTTCAGGATCTCTTTTGCAGATAACACCAGTTTTTCTTTTTCCTGATCTACCGTAATCACACGAACCTTCAATGTTTTTCCCACATAAGCAGATGGATCCTCTACATAATTCAGATCAAGCTGGGAAGCCGGGATAAATCCCCGAATTCCTTCTACATACGCTGCTGCACCACCATTGACCGCTTCGGACACTCTTACCGTAACATCTGTTTTTTCTTCTTTCATCTGCTCTAAAACGTCCCAGGAAAGTACTTCATTGGCTTCCTTTTTCGAAAGAAGAATGTTGCCCTGTCCATCATCCATACGAACGACCGTTGCTTCAATGACATCTCCCTCTTTCACATCATTCAGAAGGGAAAAGGTCGGATCGTTGCTCATGTCCTCTGCCTTGATAATTCCCTGTGTGTAATATTTCAGATCCAGTGTGACCTCTTCTTCATTGACATCAATTACTGTGCCGCTGATCACATCTCCTTCTCTGATTTTGCGGAAGGATGCTTCTAACTCCTTTTCATAATCCTTCATGGTTTCTTCCATAATCGTGTCCTCCTTCTTTCTGGCAATCTATAAATTATTGAAATATTTAACTCTTTGCAACTCACATGCCCGTGCTTCGCACTCCCTGTCTGACTGCCGTCAGACGCATGTTCGTTAAGGAGCCAAGAAAACCAAATGCCTCCTGCGGAGTCGCTTGGTTTTCTTTTGGCTCCTTACATTATACAAAAAAACGGGCAGTAAATCCACCGGATTTTCGTACTTGCTTGCTTCCATGGACTCTCAGGCAAACGCTGACATCAGATTTGCTTTTTAACGGTACATAAGCATAGCAATTCGAATACAGCAATGAATGACATAATGTAACTATTCTGAATAGTTACATTTTCTGATTGATTTCTACACCAATATCTTTTATGATGTTAGAAGTCATTTTAGTTGATAGGGTCTATGTATCCAACAATTGAATAACAGTAGCAATTTTTAGTGACAGCAACAATAAAAGCAAAATGGAGAAACCCGGATGAGTATTTTGAATGTAGAACATTTAACACACGGTTTTGGTGACCGTGCCATTTTTAATGACGTATCTTTTCGTCTGCTGAAAGGCGAACACATTGGTCTGATCGGTGCAAACGGTGAAGGGAAGTCCACCTTTATGAATATCATTACCGGAAAGCTGATGCCGGATGAAGGCAAGATCGAATGGGCAAAAAATGTCCGTGTCGGTTATCTGGATCAGCATACCGTATTAGAAAAAGGAATGACGATCGAGGATGTTCTTAAATCTGCATTTAATTTCCTATTTGATATGGAAGCACAGATGAATGACATCTGTGATAAAATGGGCGAAGCCTCCGAAGAAGAACTGGAACAATATATGGAAGATCTCGGAACCATTCAGGATATGCTGACCATGCATGATTTCTATATGATTGATGCCAAGGTGGAAGAAGTGGCAAGAGCATTGGGCCTTTTAGACCTGGGACTCGATAGGGATGTTACCGATTTAAGTGGTGGACAGCGTACGAAAGTGCTTCTCGCCAAGCTGCTTTTGGAAAAGCCGGACATCCTGCTTCTGGATGAGCCGACCAACTATCTGGATAAAGAGCACATTGAATGGCTGAAACGCTACCTTAATGAATATGAGAATGCTTTTATTTTAATATCACATGATATTCCATTTTTAAACAGTGTAATCAATTTAATTTATCATATGGATAATCAGGAACTGAACCGCTATCCCGGAGATTATGATAAGTTCCAGGAAGTTTATGCCATGAAGAAATCCCAGCTTGAAGCTGCCTATAATAAGCAGCAGAAGGAGATTGCCGATCTGAAGGATTTCGTTGCCCGGAACAAAGCGCGCGTTGCCACCCGGAATATGGCAATGTCCCGTCAGAAAAAGCTGGATAAGATGGATGTGATTGAGCTGGCTTCTGAAAAGCCAAAGCCGGAATTCCACTTTAAAGAAGCCCGGACTCCCAGCCGCTACATCTTTGAGACAAAGGATCTGGTGATCGGCTACGAAGAGCCACTGTCCTCGCCTTTAAATATCCGCATGGAACGTGGACAGAAGATCGTTCTCACCGGTGCAAACGGTATTGGTAAGACTACCCTGTTAAAAAGTATTCTTGGTCTGATCTCTCCGCTGTCCGGTTTGGTAGAGCTTGGTGATTATCTGGAAATCGGATATTTTGAACAGGAAATGGATCAGAATGTATCTACGACCTGCATTGAAGAAATCTGGAAGGACTTTCCAAGCTTCACCCAATACGAGGTGCGGTCTGCACTTGCCAAGTGCGGCCTTACCACGAAGCATATCGAAAGCCGTGTCCGTGTTTTAAGCGGTGGTGAGCAGGCAAAGGTCCGCTTATGCAAACTCATTAATAAGGAAACCAATATTCTTCTGCTCGACGAGCCGACCAATCATCTGGATGTCGATGCCAAGGAAGAATTAAAGCGTGCGCTGATTGCCTACAAAGGCAGCATCCTCATGGTCTGCCATGAACCGGAATTTTATGACGGACTCGCTACCGATGTCTGGGACTGCACCAAGTGGACCACCCGCCTTGTGTAAACAACCCTGTTTACCAGATTCCCATCACATGCTGCATAACAAGGCTTACGATGGTAATGCCACACCAGCATGATGCACCTACGATAATCGGTTTGCCGCCTGTTTTGATGAGCTGAATCACATTGCTGTTTAATCCAATTGCAGCCATTGCCATAATAATCATAAATTTCGACAATTCTTTCAGCGGTTGAAAGACACCGGCGTCAATTCCCAGATTCACGCAACCCGTTGTAATGATGGCCGCAATGACAAAATAAAGGATAAACATCGGGAATGCTCTTTTTAAGCTGAATTTTGAAGCCTGTTTTCCATCTTTGGCATTCTTTCTGGCACGAATTAAGGATAATACAAGGGTAATCGGAATAATGGCCAGCGTTCTTGTAAGCTTTACCGTCACCGCCTTATTCAGTGTTTCACTTCCCAGATTCCACATACTGTCCCAGGTTGATGCGGCAGCCGTTACCGATGAGGTATCATTGATTGCTGTTCCTGCAAAAATTCCAAAGGCATCGCCATGCATCGTATCAAATCCAATCGCTTTTCCCAGAATTGGGAAGAAAATCGCTGCCAGCACATTAAAAAAGAAAATGACCGCAATCGACTGGGCGACCTCATTGTCATCTGCATCAATTACCGGAGCCGTTGCCGCAATGGCCGAGCCTCCGCAGATGGATGATCCAACGCCTACCAATATAGAGGTATTTGCAGACACTTTGAGAATTTTTTGTAAAATCCATGCAATAAGAAGTGATGTGGTAATCGTACAGACAATAATGGGAAGGGATTGTCTTCCTGTCTCAAAAATTACACCCAGATTCATTCCAAATCCAAGCAGAACAACCGCTGTCTGCAAAATAATCTTTGAGGTCCATTTAATTCCTGCTTCTGCTTTCCCTTTCTTTTTCCAGAACATCGTAACGATCATTCCTGCGATAATTGCAATGATCGCTCCACCTACAACCGGAAATGTTTTTCCAAGGAGCCATGCCGGAATGGCGATTGCAAGACAGACCAGAATGCCAATTCCGTTTTTCTTTATAAAATTCATTTGCTCATTGCCTCTCTTTCGTATCTATTCTTTTATTCTGAAGCTCATTATATCACTGGACAATAATAAGGTAAAATTATATAATTCTATCGAACAATAATTATAGCTTATCGTCAGGGAGATCTTATGCTTGATTTTAGAACAGAAACTTTTCTTACCGTATGTCAGACCATGAATTTTACTGCTGCCGCAAAGCAGCTGAACATTACACAACCAGCGGTGTCCCAGCACATCCATTTTTTAGAAGACCAATATGGTACTTCTCTGTTCATATACCAAAATAAACAGTTAACTCTGACCCGTTCCGGTGAGATACTGCGTAAACATATGCTGACCATGAAAAATGATGAAAAAGCAGTTATGGAAGAATTAAGAAGTACACTCTCTGAAACAGAGTCTCTTTCGATTGGAGTAACCATGACCATCGGAGAATATGCCATTGTTGACAAACTTGCAAATTTTCTGATCCGGCATCCTAAAATTAACATTCATCTCCACTATGGCAATACCTCCCAGCTCTTAACTCTGCTCGACAGCGGTCAGATCAGTATGGCAATTGTAGAAGGAAATTACTCTAAAAAAGATTATTCGTATAAAAAATACAGCACAGAAGACTATATTGCCGTCTGTGCTGCATCACATCGATTTACAACTCCAAATCCACACATGATAAGTGATCTTATCACTGAACGTCTTTTAGTCCGGGAAGAGGGCTCCGGAACACGAAATATTCTTGAGCAGAATCTGACTGCCCGCGGCCTGCATATTTCGGACTTTATTCACTATACCGAGGTTGAAAATATGCATACAATTATTGGTCTGCTCAAAAAAGACTGCGGAATATCTTTTCTATATAAAATTGCTGTCGAACCCGAATTACATTCCGGTGTTTTAAAAGAAATTCCTCTGTCTGATTTTAAAATGCAGCATGACTTTGATATCATCTGGGAAAAGAATAGTATCTATACAGATAAATATCTTTCCATCTGCAATGAATTTGTATAACGATCCGGATCAATTTCGCTATATGCGTTATGTTTATTTATTAAATATACATTTAACTTTTATTTTTCATCCTGATCGCCTGTCATATCAGATGTTATATATATGTTTCGTTTTTCACTTCTGCACATCTGAGCAAAGGATCTCCACGCCCTTTTTCAGCCTTTCCAAGCCTTCCAGTACCCTTGCTCTCGGGCAGGCGATGTTCATTCTGAGGAAGTTTTCGCCACCCTTTCCGTACTGCTCTCCGGCAGACAAATAAAGTCCAGTTGCTTCCCGGATTCTTTCTGCTGCCTGTGAAGCATTGCTTCCTAAGCCCCTGCAGTCCAGCCACAGCAGATATGTGGCATCGGATGGAACTACCTTTAACTGTGGAATCTGCTCTTTCATATATTCAATAACAGTTGTTTTGTTCTCTTTCATATAGCTTCGCAATTCGTCCAGCCAATTACCACCTCTCGTAAAGGCAGCAATTGCCACCTCTATTGCAAAGGCATTCGGTTCTGCAACTTCATCGGTATTCAGTGCTCTCCATACTTTATGCCGGATTACCGGGTTCGGTACCGCTACCGCTGCCGTCTGCATTCCTGCAATATTGAACGTTTTGGTGGGAGCGATGCACATAATGCATTGATTCCTGCAAATTTCCGATACAGATGCATAAGGTACATACTCTTTCCCGGGATCCGTAAGGTCACAGTGAATTTCATCTGAAATGACAAGTACATGATACTTATCACATAGTACGCCTACTCTTGCAATTGTTTCCCGATCCCAGATCTTGCCGCCCGGATTCTGGGGATTACAGAAAATCAGAAGTGATGTCTGGGGATCAGAAAGCTTCTCTTCCAGATCTTCAAAGTCAATATGATATCCATCCTCATCGTAAATCAATTCATTTTCTAATACATTACGTCCGTTATTATAAATGGAATTGAAGAAAATGTTATATACCGGAGTCATAACAACCACTTTTTCTGCAGGGGTAGTCAGCTTACGAACTGTACTCGAGATGGCCGGGATTACACCCGTACAAAAGATCAGCCAGTCCTTTTCCATCGTAAAATGGTGTCTTATTTTCCACCAGTCCACATACGCCTGCTGCCATTCTTCCGGAATGATCGAATATCCGAATACACCATGTGCAGCGCGCTTCTCAATCGCCTCTCGGATCTCCGGAGCCGTTTGAAAGTCCATATCCGCTACCCACATGGGTAATTCCTTCTCTTCTACATCCCATTTTAATGAATTGGTATTGCGTCGGTCGATGATTTCATCAAACGAATAGGTCACTTATCTTCCCTCCGTTATTTTGGTGCATATGATCCTGGTCTTGGCAGGATCTACTTTATCCTTCTCGATAATGAGCTCGCCAATTTCTTCTGCGCGGATCACACCTTCACTCGGATTTAGAACGCTGTCGATCTTATTGGTAATTTCTGCATCGACCGTAGAATACTCAAAGGCCAGTGTCGTATTTAAAAGCTTGCAGTTCTTCATCACGAGATTGTCAATGTAACACATTCCCTGTAAGCTTTCGATTGTACAGTTAATCAGTGTCAGATTCTTCGCATTCCAGCCAAGGTATTCTCCGGAAATAAAGGAATCATACACCGTTACGTTCTCGGTATTCCAGAATGCATCCTTGGAAAGCAGGCGGGATGAGCGGATTTCCATATTTTTCACGCCATCAAAGGAATAATTTCCATAAAGAGTGAGGTTCTGGATATTCATGTTCTGGCTGTTCATGGCAAAATAATCGCCCTTTGCCGTCACCTGATCAATCGTTACTCCATCACAGCTCCAGAGTGTTTCTGCCGCATTGGCAAAAGAAACATTCCGCAGAATGACATCCTTACAACGACGGAAGTTCTTTGGTGCTTCAATCGCACAATTCTCAACCGTGATTTCATCCGTATACCAGACTCCGGCACGAGCCATCTCAAACCAGGTACTGTCCTTTACGGTGACACTCTTTGAGTACCAGAGGGGATATTTCCACTTAAACATGCTTCCCGTCAACTCAATATTGCGGCTTTCCTTTAACGGGGACTCTCCGTCTGCAAAGGTTGTATCCATAATCCGAAGATCATGTCCCTGAAACAGGGCACGCTCTCCTGTTAAAAACTGCTGCTTGATTTCTTCCATAATTCTTTAACTCCTTTGTATTACCATATTACGCTGTTGTGACTGCAGTGACCCTAAATCTGCTCAAGGTCCTTATACTGCTCCAGTGCCGGGCTTTTATCTCCCACATACCAGTAATCACAGTATTCACCACCTAATGCTTCCGTCTGCGTCCGGTGATCCGGATTGATCTCTACTTTCCAGGTATCCATCCACTCGCCCTTCGCCTGATGCTCTTTGCTCATCTTGTTAAACTTCACATAGGTCTTTTCAAAAAGCCGGTAAGGCTACTTACTCTTGTTTCCATCAACAAGCTTTCCTAAGAACTTCATTTTCTCCGCATCTGCCTGCTTCATTGCAAGAAGTGCCTCTCCATCCAGCTTATGATCACTTGCCTCATAAAAAGAAACGATTGTGTACCAGTCGAGCATATTCTTCGCCATCATATTTTCTCCTAAGTCCGGCATCTCTTTCTTAAATTCCAGATAGTGATGCTCTGCTTTTTCAAAAATATCCTGTGCCATATCCGGAAAATGTTCTTAACCGCTGAAACCTGATTTTATTTTATCACCTAAACCTCACTTCAAGTCAAGTTTTTTGGAAATAGTAGACTTTCCAAAGCGTTACTGATATACTTTAAAAATATGAAAATGCAAATGATATAATAGATCACTAATGAATCGTCACCTCTGTATCCTTCTCGCATAAGACTAACCATACATCTTCCATATTTATAATTATTAAGAATTTATAGCAATTTTGTGGCAAATCCGTGGATAAAATTTGCAATACTTTCTGGAGATTCCTGGCATCCTTCTATCATCCATTTGCGAATGACGGAATAGGCACCATTACAAATAAAAAGATATGCCCGTTCTTTGTCAG